>CAYHQI010000008.1:0-13684 GCA_964358785.1 uncultured Candidatus Saccharibacteria bacterium | reverse complement strand
ATGACCAACCAAGTTTTTTCTCAAATTTTAATTTATCTGACCGATTTTTCCAGTTTTATAAAGAAGTTCACAGGCGATGTCGGGAATCCCGGCGTGCCCGCAGAAGCTTTAGCGAAGGCGGGCGTTCATTATGATTGGCTTATCATTTTCTTTTTTATTTTTGTTATTTTGATAGTGGCCTTAAGTCTTGGCAAATCGCGGATGCTTTTGGCGTTGTTGAGCCTATATGCCGCCTCATTTCTAGAAACCAACTTTTTATACTTCGATAAACTGCGTGGGTTATTTTCCGCCATAGGCGGATCTGCTTCAGGCAGAAAAAATTTGCCAGACTACTGGCTGCATATCGGTTTGTTCTTGTTGATCTATGTTGTCGTTTTCGCGATTATGAACCGCTCATTTCTGAAACATCGCCTGACGCTGGCCGAAACATCAATTTTCGCTGTTGTCTTAGTCGCAATTGTAGAGATGGGATTTCTGGCGACTATTCTAATTTCCTATTTTCCGAACGAACTGCTTCAAAAAATACCGCCCAAACTGCTTACCTATTTTGCGACAAAAAATGCCCACTTCTGGTGGGCGGTAGTTCCTGTCTTGGCGTTACTTTTTTCAAAAAAGAAGAAAGAGACCAAACAGCCTGTTTAAATAAAAGTTTCATGTGGCTCGTCTATAATACGAATAATAAACTGTTCCAGCTGCATTAATTTTGTTTTTGGCAAGACTTGTAGGATGAGGTCATCGGAGTATCTGCATATAGGTAGCCACTCTCGCAATTTATAATCTGACATGAACGGGTCGTCTATTAGTTCCGTGAGCTTATCGAATAGATCAGAATGTATCTGAAACGCCCAATCTTCCTGCTCTTTTTTTGTTAATTTACCGGTGATAACTTTTCTAATTTGGTAGTAAGCATCGCTATACCAAGGGCAGGTTACGACAACTATCATTACTATCAAAAAGATGAGGGGCCCGTGGGGTGTTCTCATTTGCTCTTCTCCATTCTTTCAACGTACTCGCCAGTTTCCGTGTTTAATCTTATCACATCTCCCTCCTCAATGAAAAGAGGAGTATTTACCGTAGCACCGGTTTCGAGCACTACCTGTTTGACGCCGCCTTGGGCGGTATCGCCGCGGATTGCCGGTGGAGCTTCGATTACTTTGAAGTCCATCTTAATCGGCAGTACGACATTAATAATTTGGCCGTTAAACATAATGGCTTCAAGGACGGTATTGCCTTTGAGATATTTGTAATTGTCGCCGATTACCGATTGTTCGAGTTTGAATCTTTTTGATGGGTCGTTGATTTCCGTAAACCAGTATTCGTCGCGGTGGTTATATAAAAATTTAACCTGGCGTTTATCTATGTCTGCCTCTTCGAAAATGTCGGATTGGGCGAAGTTGCGTTCTAGCATCTTGCCGTTTAGGATATTACGCATCCTTGTTTGTACCACTGGCCGGCGTTGTTGCATTTTAAGATGGTGCGTTTCAAGCACTTCGTAGGGCTGGCCCTCCAAAATGAAGAAGGTTTTGGGTTTTAATTCGTTTACTCCGAGAGACATAATTAGGTAATTTAGACAATTTATTTCTTAAATGCAAGAGTTATTAAGAATATTCCGGCACTGGCGAGGACGGCAATAGGGCCTGGAGGTAGGCCAAGATAACCAGCCAAGATAATACCGCCGACCAAGCTGACTAGGCCGATAATAGCGCTAGCCTTTGTATAATCTGTCATGCTCGAAGTAAGATTTTTGGAAGCAATGGCGGGAATGATAACCAGCGCGCCCATAAGCAGGGTGCCGACGGCCTTGATACCTAGAGCAACGACGAGAGCCACCAAGAGCATGAAAACAAAGTTATTTTTTGCCACCTTGACGCCGGATGCTTTGGCTAAATCGCCAGATATTGTTCCAAGTATAAAACCGCTTGCTATTGAACGCATACCCCAGATAACCACTAGCGAAATTATTACCGCAAGAACGGTATCTAGGGCGGAAATTGCCGATATATCGCCGAATAATGCTTCGACTAAGCGTTCATCTGGAGTGATTAAAACGCCGATAGCTAAAGAAATTGTAAAGAAAAGCCCGACTACCGATTCAACCGGTAGTTCGGTTTTGTGTTCAATTAGCCAGATGCCGACAATGCCGGCAAATAATGTGGCGAATGCTCCAAAAAATGGATTTATATTAAAAATCAACGCCAGTGCCACGCCGGGGAGGGCGACATGGGATAAAGCATCGCCGACCAGCGCCATGCGCTTGAGAACCATAAAAGAGCCTAAGTAGCCGGAGGCTAGGCCGATGAATATCGCAGAGATGAATTGTAGAAAATTAATATCCATTTTAATTAGCAACTAGTAATTAGCCATTAGTTTCATGTTGGTGATGATAAAACTTTGCCCCTCCGCCGTATAGCGATGATAGTTCTTCCGGATTAAGCACCGCGTGCGGTTCACCAAAGCACACCTGTTGCTTATTCAAGCATATGACACTGTTGGCATAGCGATAGACCACGTTCAGGTCGTGAGATATTAAAATGATTGTAAGATTTCTTTTGTCCTGTAATTCGTGCAGAAGATTATAGATCGTTTCCTCTCCGCCGATGTCTACGCCGGCAGTCGGTTCGTCAAAGAGTAGTACGTCCGGATTATCGGCCAAAGACCAAGCTATAAGAACTCGCTGAAATTCGCCGCCGGAAAGCAGGCCCATTCGGCGATTTAGAATATGATGTTTAAGGTGATGCTCATTCTCATGGCCAGTATTAATGCCAACCGACGACAGGGCTTGGAGTATTTGAGTTTTTGAGGACGACTTTAGTTCAAGAAATTCTTTGACGGTGAGCGGTAGGTTGCGATCAATAGCAAGCTTTTGTGGTACGTAGCCGATCTTTAGGGCAGATTGCCAAGTTATTTTACCGGAGAAGGGGATTAAGCCAAGGAGCGCACGGAACATTACGCTTTTGCCGGAACCATTAGGACCAATCACGGCCAAAACATCGCCTTTGTTAATGACGAAATTTATATTTTCTAGGACCGTATGTCCGTCGAATGAAACTGATAAGTTTTCGACCTCGAGAATCTTAGTATCAGTCATAGATTGATTATAACAGAATATTCGAGAATTTTGGATGGCCGACTAAAAATTGTTTGATAACCATAGGTTTGCCGCCTTCAAGTTGGACCTTTTTTAATTTCAAGCGCCCATTTTCTAATTCCGCCCCTAATATTTTCAAGCGCTTTCGTTCGTTACCCTTTGTAAACCAAATGTATGCGCCCGGTTCGGGATTAAGGGCTCGGATTTTGTTGTAAGCCTGTTCGGCCGTATCAGTTTGTTTAATCTCGCCGTCCTCTGTAGTAAATTTATGAGTATAGGTGGCCCTGGAATGATCCTGCGGTTGTGATTTGATTTTGTCGGCTAAATAATCCGGCAGGATTTTTATTAATAAGGCGGCGCCGAGTTTAAATAGTGCTGTGTGAGCTTCCTCGGATGAGCTAGTAGTCGGTAGTTGGTAGTTGGTAGTTGCAACGATTTCGCCGTGGTCCAGCTCTTCGTCTAATTTCATAATAGTAACTCCAGTTTTAGTATCGCCGTTAAGCATGGCTGTCTGCACAGGCGAAGGGCCACGATATTTGGGTAAAAGCGATGGGTGAATATTAAGCGTTCCATGTTTGGGAAGATTGAAAATCTCGGGCGGAATAATTTTACCGTAACCGACGACGATCCCCAAATCAGGTTTTAGGTTATAGGTTATAGGTTTTAGTAAATTTAAAAATTCAGTATTTTTAAGACTGCGCGGTTGTAAAATATTGAGGCCGAGTTTTTGTGCAGCAATTTTAATCGGCGGGGGAGTGAGGATTTTTTTACGACTGGATGGTTTATCGGGATTGGTAACGACTGCTGTGACATTGTATTCAGCCAAAATCAATGCCTCCAGCACCGGCACCGCAAATTCAAACGATCCGAAGAAGATAATGCGAACCTTATTCATAAATATCTTTTCGATGGCCGACGGCAAAAAAGACTGCGGAACCTTTGCTAAAGTAAAAAAGCGCGCGATAATCACGCGTAATTCTAATAGAGTAAGCTCCACCAAACTCTTTTAATCTTTTAGAATGCAAACGAGAATCAAACCAATTTTCTTTGAAAATGGTTTCTTGTTTTCTAAAAAGCCCTCTGATTTTTTCAGGTAGGGCTTTTAATCGTTTTTGAAATTTAGGAGTATGGGCGATATTCACCTCTAGTCTGGCTTATAGATTCCCGTCGCTTCTAAATAAGCCATTTTTATTTCGGCTTGATTTTTATATTCTAACAAGCTTTCCTCGGGAATGATGGCGAGTAGCTTGCTCAATTTGGCTTTCACGTCTCGTAATTCTTTGAGCAGGCGGGCCATCATTAACTCGATATGCTTTTGATTTCTAGTTGATATTGTACTAGACATATTTTTATAGTAGCAAACATTCTACGCATTAGCAAGTGGCCCCGGTTCCAAGCTCAAGCCCGACTCCAGTGCCTAGTTTGGCTCCATCTCCAACTAATTCGTCGACGCCTACGCCCACACCAAGTAAAACTTCTACCATTACACCAATGCCAACTTCCACACCTTCCCCAAATCCGACCCCGACACCTTAGCCTCCTCCGTTGGTACCGCAAATTCAAACGATCCGAAGAAGATAATTGTAGGACTTGACTTTGACATAGTATTAATGAGCCCTGTCAAAAATTATTTAGAGCGAGGCCATTATACCTCATAGCACCGTCAAAAGAGTGGATTGCACGGTTTGCGAGCAGTATAATAGTAAAACACTGCGAGCAAAATCCACGCTTTTGACGGAACGCAGTCAGCTCGCTGGGCTGACAAGTGGTGATAGGAGGTATAATGGCGAGCAGATAATTTTTGAAAATTAAACGCGATCTTTTATTAGCACTCCTTGCAAATGATCATACTCATGCCCCGACGCTCCGGTCGGGGCCCCGACTGTCAACGTCGGGGTTGAGCCCTATCTTTGATGGTTAGACCACTCAGGTGGTCTAACTCATGCTGCAGTACCCGTGCCAGAAAGCCTTTGGCTTTTATTTTTATTTTTTTGCCGTTTTCATCGAGCGCTTTTAATTTAATTTTTTTGGATCGTTTAATTTGCACCCAATAATCCGGAATACTTAAACAACCTTCTTCTAGTTCAGCTTGATCTTTTGAAAATTCAGTAATTTCCGGATTGATATATGCATCTGTCACTCCATTTTTTTCCGCCAGTTTGGCATCAATTACAAAAACCTGCACATCCTGCCCAATCTGATTCGCCGCCAGTCCCACGCCATGCACGTCAAGCATCTTTGTGCGCATATCCGAAATCAGCGCCTTAATATCTGGCGTTACTTCACTAACCTTTTTTAGTTTTTTTCGTAGTATTTTTTCCGGTTCTTTTACGATTTCCATTTTTTGTTTTTGGCTTAGTTTTTCGTTTGGCAGTTCTAGGCTCAAATTTGGACATATATACGAATAGTTTGCCGGGTGTTTCAATATTTTTGCCTTGTTTAATCTGTGAGAATAGTCGGTAAGTGGCGCCTAGGCCGATACCCTTAATGATTCCTAAATACATTCCAAATTTTTTGGGCTCGCCGCAATATTCGGAAATTTCCTTGGCTAGTGCGTGCATTTCACTGTGCATGCCTTTTTCCGGTTTTTTAACAAAATATTCGATTTTGTCCACGATTATACAATAGTATGTTTTGATGTATTTTTCAATGGAAAGTGATATAATAAATACTCCTCGCGGCAAGCCGCGAGGTATTGCGGACGCGTGTAATAAGAATTTACATTTTGCTCCTCGCTCGCTAAAATAAAATCGCCAACCGCATTAAGCGTATTGACGAAAAAGAGCGGGCACGTAGAAGGCCATAATGCGCATGTTGATTTCTTCTATTGTTGACCAATAGTTGGGCGCATTAGTAGGGTAGATGCCCATAAGTGTTTCTAAGTCCGAGATTACCTTGATTCGGCCTATAACTTTTGCCGCAAAATGATCGCACTCTATTTCAGTTAAGGTATTTCTATAAGGCCAAAAAAAAAGAAATCATTTTTTTTGTTAAGCAGCAAGAATATATGCTCAGCTTCATGAGCAACAACGAAATCTTTGAAATCAGGCGTTGCCAGTAATAAATTCGAAATAATAATCGCTTTTCCTTTCAGTGGCGAAACGATCACTTCACCTATCTTCGGAAAATTCGGAACCGTGAAGACCCTTACATTAAACCCAAACCCTTTGATTTCTGGAAGTTCATCTGAAAGAGGAACCGACGGAATCAAAGCATATTCATGCATCCTTTTTTCATAGTATCGCATGCGATGTACCCAAATTGGTCCAAAAGGCAAGGTTATAAACCAAAGAGCTATAATTGATATAAACACATTCACGAGTGTTTCCATGCTATCTCCTAAATGTTTAATTTAGATAAGAACTTATTTAAATAATAGAATATAAATAAAAATATGTCAACTTTTTAGATTATATATGACCAAAGTAAAAAAAGAAATCATCAGAGTCCGCATCGCGCCGTCGCCGACGGGGTTTTTGCATATTGGCACCGCCCGTACCGCGTTATTTAATTGGCTTTTCGCTCGGCATAAGAGCGAGGGCAAGTTTATCTTGCGGATTGAAGATACTGACCTAGAGCGTTCCGAGAAACGGTTTGAAGACGATATCGTAGAACAACTGGAGTGGCTGGGTTTGAAATGGGACGAGTTTTATAAACAGAGCGACCGCAATAAGATTTACTCCAAATATATCCAAAAAATTCTCGACAGTGGTAAGGCGTTTTGGTGTTATCACAGTCAAGAAGAGTTGGAAAAAGAGAGGCAAGAACAGATGGTAAGTAAAAAGGCGCCGGCGCATAACTGTGAGTACAAGCTTGCAGGCCTACAAGCCGATAAGCTTGAGGATCGACAAGGAATTATTCGGTTGGCGGTTGACCAAAATTCGACTCGGAAGATTAAGTTTACAGACGTTATCCGAGGCGAGATTGAATTTGAGGAAAGGTTAATGGGAGATATGGGCATTGCCAAAGATTTACAAACTCCGCTCTATCATTTTGCCGTGGTAGTTGACGATTACGAAATGGATATAACCCACGTAATCCGCGGTGAAGACCATATTGCTAACACAGCAAAACACATTCTGATACAAGAAGCACTCGGATTTGATCAGCCGGAATATGCTCACTTGCCGATGATATTAGCTCCAGACAAGTCCAAACTTTCAAAACGCTACGGCGCAACATCGGTGGCAGAGTACCGAGAGCTCGGCTATTTGCCGGATGCGCTGGTGAATTATATGGTGCTTCTCGGTTGGACGCCCAGCGAACCCTCTCAAGAAATTCTGACCAAAAACGAGATGATCGAGCAATTTGACGATCTCTCTAAAATTCACAAATCCGGCGCCGTTTTTGATATTAAAAAGTTAAATTGGATCAACTCACAGTACATCAAAACCTATAACGACGGGGGACTGGTTAAATTAGTTCAGCCATTTGTGAAAAAATATTTTGGCGATCAGGACCCGGAGTATCTGGAAAAAATTACTCCGCTTTTTCGTGAACGGCTGGAATACCTCGATCAGGTTAAAGAATTTTCATTTTTATTTAAAGAGCCAGAGTACGATGGGGGATTGTTAAAATGGAAGGATTATGACGAGGAAGAAATAAAAAAATCGCTTGAAAAAGTGAGATTTATGATTGAGGAATTTGGAACCGATAATAAGAAAAAGCTGCGAGAAAAGTTGGATGAGCTTGGCAAAGAAATTGATAACAAGGGTCTAATCTATTGGCCGTTGCGCGTTGCCCTGACCGGTGAGAAAACCTCGCCAGATCCGGTTGATGTAGCTTGGATTCTTGGCAAAGAAAAAACCCTCGAAAGGGTTATTAGAGGATCACTACTTATTATTGCATAACCGGCACAGAGGATTCTATCCCAGTTATTCTGTGCAGTTCCGCGATCTCTTCGCGGGCCATCATTTTAGCCAAGTCAACATCTAACACCGGCGTATGGATTATGTGCATTATTTTTACCGATGCTGATCCAAGAGGTTGTTTTAGTTCAAGACCGCGTAGCTCCATGTTGATAACCCTAACGTTTAAAGTCGATTCTATTTCGTATTGTAACTCAATCCAAAATGCTGGGTGCACACAACAGTGACCTTGCTCCAATAGATCTATATAAGAGCCGTTTCCTAGTGTTACAATTTCAAATGGCACTCTGTCTACGTATACCACAAAATATTTTTTATTATCAGGCATTGTTTCCCCTTGTTAAAAAACTAATAGATGCTAAATAATACTAACAAATTTATTAAAATAAGTCAAGTAGCCTTATTTTTTGCTGTTTTTTGTTTCTGGTTCAGTGTTCCGTGGTCGCACGCTCTTGACGATACAAGTCAGAAAATTCTCGATCTTCGCAAGCAGATTGAAGAGTTAACCAAGCAGGCCGCACAATACAAGGGGACGGTTGCCCAAAAGCAGAAACAGGCTGATACTCTCAAGAAGCAGATTGATATTCTGAACGGTCAGATTACGCAGTTGCAGTTGCGCATTAATATTACTGACCGACAAATTGATACGACGAAGCTTGAGATAAACGATCTTGAGGGTCAGATTTTTGATACGACTGAAGAAATTGGTAAAAAGAAACAGGCGATAGGGGGACTATTGTCGCTTACCTACGAGCGGGACAAATTAAGTCTTCTGGCCATGCTTATTAAAAATCCACGATTGTCGGATTTTACTGATCAAGCCCAACAAGCACAGAATTTAAATAATAAATTAGTCGGTTTGTTGACTGAACTAAAAATCCAAAGAGAATCGCTCGAGGAGGACAAGCAGCAGCTTGACGCTAAAAAGTTGGAGCTCGAAACCCTGAACTCAAAACAAATAAATCAAAAAGGCGTGTTGAGCGGCAATAAAACCAGCAAAAACAATCTATTAGTTCAAACACGCGGCCAAGAAGCTAAGTATCAGCAATTGTTAAGTGAGGTCGAGAAGAAAAAAGCCCGATTCTTTAATGAGTTACAGCAATTTGAGGCCGAGGCGCTTAAGACGGGAGCCTTTATTGTTCATGTAACTGCCGATTCGATTCCGTCCAGGGGTACCAAAATTTTTCAGTGGCCTTATGATGACTATTATATGACGCAAGGTTACGGTAATACTGCCTATGCGCGTCGCGGGGCGTATGGCGGTGCACCGCATAATGGCATAGATATAGCCTCTGGTGCCGGTAGCGGGATCAGGCCGATTGGTTCTGGCGCAATATTGGCAAGCGGTTTCAATAATGGTTTTGGTAATTGGGTGGCCGTACTTCATGAGCGCAATCTGGTCAGTGTCTATGCTCACATGCGTAGTCCAAGCGGTCTTGCCAATAGCACGTCGGTAACAACCAGCTCCATAATTGGCTACGAAGGCTCAACCGGCAACTCCACCGGCTCGCATTTGCACATAAGCTTATATCGAGATTTTTTTACCTACATTAATAATAAAAATGGCCAGCTATATTTTAACTACTTTGATGGCTCACTTAACCCTCTTGACTATTTATAGGGTATGCGATAGTATTACTCGTAGCTTGCGTTCTTTTATTCTTAAACAGGGAGGGCAGTATGATTATAGCCATTGCGGTGTTTATATTAGTAGCTCTAATTTTTATCGTATTATGTGTAAGGGTGCTTACCCGTAAAAAGAGTGCTCTTATCGTAGCTCCAACTGAAATAGCCAATAATCACCCATTTGCTGACTTCAGTAACATACAGACCAAAGGTAATAATTCATATATTTACATTCACGATGAGGGTCTTCTTTTAGAGGATACGATTGATAATGTTTTAGAAACTCTGGCGAAGTTTGAATTAATAAGGCCAGATTTAAAAGTCATATCATGGAAGCTTGACGGAGAAGGAGGGTCTGCACAAGAATGTGATGGTATTTGGATTCAACACGAACCTAAAAAATCCATCTTTATCGTCCGGTAACAATGCCGGTTTTTTTTTGATTCTTACTTAGTAGCTGAGCTACTAAGTAGATGGCAGGTGGGAGTTTTGTATCGGTAAGGATTTTGATACAATGGCCGTATGGTTAAAGTATTAATCCTTGGTGGGGGATTTGGCGGTATTAGGGCGGCCTTGGATTTGAGCAAAAAATTTAGGGGACGCAATGATGTTAAAATTACCCTGATAGACAAGAGCGAGTGTCAGACATTTACCCCGGCTCTTTATGAAGTCGCCTCTATTTATGGCGTTGATCACGAACATCCTTACCATACCAAATTGCGCGGCGTGATTAGTATTCCGTATAGCGAAATTTTTCGAGGTAAAAAAGTTGAATTAATCCAGGCGGAAATTAATCATATCGATCTGACGGTCAAGCACGTTGTGACAAATAACGGAGCGACCATTACTTTTGATTATTTGATTTTATCTTTTGGTTCCGCTGTTTCGACTTTTGGCATTCCTGGCGTTGAGGAGTATGCCTTCAAGTTTAAAACTGTTGACGATGCTTTACTGGTAAATGATAAGTTGGAGGAACTTTATGTTAACGCAGGTAAGGCGCAAGGGCTACTACCCGTAAATATATTCATTGGTGGAGCGGGGTTTAATGGCGTAGAGCTTGCGGCCGAATTATCTAATTGCGCGGTCCATATTGCCCACAGGCATGCAATTACCCGCCAAAACCGTACCGTAGTTACACTAGTTGAGGCTGGACCGGTAATCTTGCCGATGATTTCTGAAAAAGAGAGAAATTTAATTAAAAAAAGACTTAAAAATCTAGGGGTGAATATTTTGGTTAATTCACCAATTGAAGAAATTGGGCCGGACTATATCAAATTGAAAGCCGGTAGTATCTTAAAAGGGGATCTGATTATTTGGTCTGGCGGACTTAAGGCAATTGATTTTTTTAAGTCAGTAGTCGGTTTAGAGCTTGATGAATGCGGGCGAATTATTGTTAATGAGTTTTTGCAAGTTAAAAATCAAGCTAATATTTTCGGAGTAGGGGACAATATTGTTTTTATTGATCCTGCTAACCAAAAACCGATTCCACAAATGGCCTTCATCGCCATAGAGCAGGGGAGGGTAGCGGCTAAAAATATCTTTAATTTAATAAACAGCAAAGAGCATAAATTAAAAAAATATAAGCCGAATTATAATGTATGGATTGCTCCGGTAGGGGGCAAGTATGCCATAGCTCACGTAGGTTTGTGGACTTTTTCTGGTTTTATCGGCTATGTCTTAAGGGAGTTGGTGGATTTGAGATATTTTCTGACAGTATTGCCGTTCTGGGATGCTGTTAGGATGTTTTTTGGGGGAGTGAGGGTATTCAGTAAAAACGATTAGGGTGTGGATAACTTATTTGACGACTATACACCTGTGTGGTTTAATATATATAATAGGGAAGGGAGGTGCAGAAAAATTAAAAAAACATTTATTCTAACTTTGTTTCTTGTTGTAGCGCTTCTTGTTCTAACTAGTAACAAGTCTTTTGCTTACTCCTTGGCAGGCGACTCGTTGACGCCCTCGTTAATTAATCCGTTAGACTACTTGAATAAGCAAATAAGTACCACTTCGCCAGCATTGCCCAATCTATCCGGAGGGCTTTTTAAGGGTTTCATTTCTGGCCCAGCTTCAGAGCAATTCAAACTACTTAATACCCAGAACCTTTCTTTTAACGATTTAACTGGCTCTTTAAAATCAGTGGCTATCCTGGCAATCAATCTTTTTCTGGTAGTTATACAGGTCGTGGCAGGAATACTTAAGGCATTACTGCCTTTTCTTAAATAAATTATTTAAGGCAACCGCTTCTTCGAATAAAACCACGTCGTAGAATCTACATTGGGCGACGTGGTTTTGTTGTGAAAACTGGCCCTCCCCCATTCTTATTTATTCAAAATAGAAAATTTTGCTAAATTTTGCTAAATTATGATAAGGTAATAAATTATCATGACTTATGAAATTAAATGGACAATCGAAGAGATCAAAAGAGGCTTTGAGGCATTTTTGGAGGCGCATAGGCGCTATCCAACTGCCCTCGATATAGATCAGTATGAATTGCTCCCCTCTTCTAGACAGATTCAAAGACGATTTGGCGGATTAATCCAACTAAGAACAATTTTGGGTTTGCCGCAGGATTTTTTAGATTTTACCCGTGGAAATATTAGGTCGACTGTCTCAAAAAAAATTTCTGCACGGGGAATCGATGTGGAAAAATTAATTTATGATCTTTTGATTAGTAGGTTTGGAGAGATATGCGTACACGAGCAAAAACCATTCGGATACTATAAAAATAAAAGCCGATTAGACTTTCTTGTTTATTGTAAAAATTTTAAGTTTGGGGTTGATGTATTTTTTGCAAATGACGTCCATAGTCTAGGAGGTTGCATAAACATCAAAGAAAAGAGTTATAAAAATATTGATTTTGATCTAATATTTCTTTCGGCTAATAACGATATTGCGCAGACAACTATAGATATATTCATTGAACATAAATCCAACATACTCGATCCCTACATTAAAATTTTAAATTTAGAAAATTTTCAAAACTTTATTAATAAAATCGAGCCACTAGATATACTAGATATAAAAGACAAGTAAATATGTTTTATTCTAATGTGGAAAATTTTAAATCTGCGACGGGTTATGAGATTGATGGCGTCTGGTATCCCAGAGTCACCTCAATAGCCTCAATCAAAGCCAAGCCGGCACTTTATAAGTTTTATGCCGATCAGACTAGTTTCGCGGGCGCTGAAGCTGTTAAAAATAAATCTGCCGAGGAGGGTACGCTTTTGCATGGGGCGGTTGAAGCAATACTTAAAAAAGAAAATACCCCTATCCCCGACTCCGTGGCACCGGCGGTTGCGGCATTTTTGGATTTTCAGAAACAAAACGAAATAATTCCTCAACAGATAGAGGCGAGGATTGTGAGCAAGAAACATCATTATGCCGGTACTTTGGATTGTCTTGCCGAACTCAACGGCCAACTGGGAGTACTTGATATCAAGACTTCATATGCAATTTATCGTGATTATGGCATTCAAACTTCGGCTTATGTTGAAGCGTTAACCGAAAATCCATCAATGCCGCCTTTGAAGCGTTGGATATTACGATTGGATCAAGCCAGGCATTGTATCAAGGGTTGTGGTTCAAAAATGCGAGAAAAAGGCGGGAATATAAAAATACGGCCGGCCAAGGGTGTGGTAGCCGCCAGATGCCCTCACGTCTGGGGAGAACAATTGGGCGAAGTCGAATTGCGTGAACTGCCAGGCCAAGAGCAGGATATTCGCGCGTTTTTAGCTTCCAAGACGCTTTGGGAATGGGAGCATGATTATTGGCTCCGGCAGATTTTCAGGAAATAATTTAGCTTGAGTTAGTTTTAGATTTTCTTACAGCATATCCCTCATACAAATTATCCTCACTAAGCTAAATTATCGGACACAGACCAACCCGAATTTCTTAACGACTTGCCGTCCTTCAGTAAACTCAGGACAAGGCAAGTCTAAAATTCGGGATTAAACTGAAGCAGTTCAGTTTAATCGCTCCGTTTGCCGCTTGAAAACTGCGTCATTTCATTCCTTGTTTTCTACGCGTTTTCCGACTAGTCTTAGTGTTACCCGACAATTCTTAACGCTTAGTTCGTTAATTTGTTAATCGGGATATGAAT
>CAYHQI010000007.1:0-14668 GCA_964358785.1 uncultured Candidatus Saccharibacteria bacterium | reverse complement strand
AGTAGATAAGAGACGGCAGAGCAGAAGTAAGTATGGAGTCAAGAAGCCGAAATAATTAACTAACGCATGCGAAAACCAATAAAAAAGAAAATTACACTCGAGCCCGATTATAAATATTCGTCACTTTTGGTGACTAAGTTGATAAATAAGATAATGCAGGAGGGCAAGAAATCCATAGCCGAGAAGATCGTCTATGGAGCCTTGGAGCGGGCGGAGAAAGAACTGGGCAAGCCGGCGCTCGAGGTATTAGATATGGCGCTGAACAATGCCGGACCACAGCTTGAGCTCAAGTCAAAGCGTGTCGGTGGAGCCAATTATCAGGTGCCCCACGAAGTGAGGGGAGAGCGTAAGTTCGCTTTGGCATTTCGCTGGATTATTAATGCCTCTCGAAGCCAGAAAGGCAAGCCGATGCAGATCAAATTGGCGCAGGAGATTATTAACGCTTACAACAATACCGGTGTGGCGATTAAAAAGAAGATGGACACGCACAGAATGGCCGAGGCCAACAAAGCGTTTGCGCACTTCGCGTGGTAAAAAATCACCGGACATGTTATAATTAATTAAATGGCAAAACATATTTCTCAAAAAATCTACCAATATACGGCTATATTTGAACCAGACATAGAGGCCGGTGGTTTTACGGTAACTATTCCGACTTTGCCTGGCTGTATCTCTGAAGGCGATACCTTCGAAGAGGCATCTTCTAATATTGAAGAGGCGGCCAGTTTGTATTTGGAAGTAATGAAGAAGCAAAAAGCTGACATACCCCAAGAAGATCGTGGAGTAGTGGTAGCTCCGGTTCAGATAAGAATCTAAGAGCTCATTTCAAAGCCCTTTTCGTAGCGAAATCTCTGATTTTTGAACGAGACAAGGAAGATGAGTAAAAAGACCGGAAACGTAGCAGTAGCTACGGTGAGGACATTTTACGAAATCTGACGCAGTCGCAGTCAAAAATCAGAGATTGCAGCAGAAATAGGGTTTTGAAATGAGCTCCTAGATGCCCAAATTACCAACTATAAAACCGAGGGAAGTAATTAAGGCTCTAGAAAGAGCCGGTTTTATTCTCGTCAGACAAAAGGGTAGTCATCGTATTTATGTTAAGAACCGACTTGGCGTGACGGTTCCTTATCACAACAAAGACTTGAAACCAAAGACATTAAAACATATCATCAAACAATCTGGATTAGAAATTGAAGAATTTATAAAATTATTTTAAATGTCCGATTATCCTATAGAAAAAATTCGTAATATCGGTATCATCGCTCATATAGACGCCGGGAAGACCACAACTTCCGAGCGGGTTTTATTTTACACCGGATTATCTCACAAGATTGGCGAGGTGCACGAAGGAGAAGCGATAATGGACTGGATGGAGCAGGAGCGGGAGCGGGGCATTACCATAACTGCCGCCGCCGTTACAGCCTATTGGCACAAGGTTGGCTTGCCCAAAACCAAAGAAAACGAATTCCGTTTTAATATCATAGACACCCCGGGCCATATTGATTTTACGGTTGAAGTTAAGCGATCATTGCGCGTGCTTGATGGCGCGGTCGTGGTTTTCGACGGCGTAGCCGGCGTAGAACCGCAATCCGAAACCAACTGGCGTTATGCCGACGAATACGGCGTACCCCGTCTTTGCTTTATCAATAAGTTAGACCGATTAGGCGCGTCTTTTGAGCGTTCTTATAAATCAATTCTTGAGCGGCTCACACCAAATGCCGTGCGGATACAACTTCCCGATGGCGAGGAGGACAAATTCCAAGGCGTAGTGAATCTGCTAGAAATGAAGTATTACAAATTCGAGGGTGAACATGGAGAAAATATTGTTGAAGCGTCGATTCCTTCCGAGGATTTAGCTAAGCGTGCCCAAACCGCCAGGGCGGAACTTATTGAAAAAATTGTTGAGCATGATGATACGGCCATGCAGGAGTATCTTGACGGCAAAGAAGTGCAAGTTGAGAAACTCCGGCAGATACTTCGCAAGGCAACCATTGAGAATAAGCTTGTGCCGGTGTTTGCCGGCTCGGCGCTTCGCAATAAGGGCGTCCAATTCGTGCTCGACGGCGTTGTTGATTATTTGCCTTCGCCGGTTGACCGTCCGCCAATTAAAGGTATTGATCCTAAGACTGGCGGTGAGTTAATCAGAGAAACAACCGACTCTGCGCCTGCCGCCGCATTGGCATTCAAAATAGCAACTGACCCCTATGTCGGCCAGCTTGCCTTTTTCAGGGTATATTCCGGTGTTGTTAACGCAGGCTCTTACATTCTTAACAGTACTAACGGCCAACAGGAAAGAATCGGTCGTATTTTGCGCATGCGCGCCAACGACAGGGAAGAGATAAAGGAGGTCTATGCCGGAGGAATTGCCGCCGCAGTCGGTCTTAAGGCGACCAGAACGGGAGACACGCTTTGCGATCCGGCCAATCCAATTATTCTTGAAAAAATAATTTTTCCAGAGCCGGTCATATCGCTCCGTATTGAGCCTAAGACTAAGGTTGACCAGGAAAAAATGGGCCTTGCTCTTAAGAAGCTATCTGACGAAGACCCGACATTTCGAATCAAAACTGACGAGGAGACCGGAGAAACCATAATCTCTGGCATGGGCGAGTTGCACCTTGATATTATTGTTGACCGTATGAAACGGGAATTTGGTGTTGGCGCCAATGTCGGCAGACCGCAAGTCGCCTACAAGGAAACGATCAGAGAAACCGCTCAAGCGGAGGGTAGATATATCAAACAGTCCGGCGGACGAGGACAATACGGCCATGTTTGGCTTCGCGTTGAACCACAAGAAAGAGCCAAGGGCTTTGAATTTATTGATGCCATTAAAAGTGGTGTTATCCCGCACGAGTTTATACCGGCAGTCGAGAAGGGTGTGCGCGAAGCTCTTGATAAGGGTGTGATTGGCGGCTATCCGCTAGTTGACCTTAAGGTAACTCTTTACGACGGCACCTACCACGATGTTGACTCTTCAGAAATGGCCTTTAAGATTGCCGCCGGTATGGCATTGCAAGAATGTGTCAGGCGAGCTAAACCGGTATTACTTGAACCCATAATGAAGGTAGAGGTAATCGTGCCGGAAAATTTCCTGGGCGAGGCCACGGGTGACTTGAGCTCTCGCCGAGGGCAAATTGAACAAATGTCTGACCGTTCTCCGCTCAATCTCAAAGTAATTGATGCCAAGGTTCCGCTCTCCGAAATGTTCGGCTATGCCACAACAATCCGCTCATTAACCCAAGGCAGGGGAACATACTCAATGGAATTTTCGCACTACGAACCAGTACCGGCCAATGTGGCGCAGGGGATTATAGAAGGCAAGAAATAGTCGCTCCAACCCCTGATTTATTTTCAGCATCTGCCTCGTGCAAATTTTCCTCGTAAAGCTAAATTGTCGGACGCAGACCAGTTCTCCGTTTGCCGCTTGCCCAGCACCACTTTTGTTTACAAAAGTGGTGCTGGGCTGACGCGTTTTCCGACTAGTCTTAGCGTTACCCGACAATTCTTAACGCTCCACTCGTTAATTTGCTACTCGGCATCTGAATGAAAATAAATTAGGGGCTAGAGCTCTCATTATGGAAAAGTGGAAAGAAAATAGTAAATGGTGCCAAAGAAGGAACGGTCTGCTCGATGCTATTACTCTTCCAGAAGAAGGAAATTTATTAGATTTGTCATGTAGCGATGGCCAGTTTTTAGAAATCATTCATGCCCAAAAACCCAAACTCAAGTTGACAGGCATAGATATATCCGAAGAAAGAATTAAAGACGCAAAGAAAAAATATGCCTGGGCTCATTTTTCCGTTGATGATGTGCGCTCGTCAAGGTTGCCTTATAAAAACTTTGACACAATATTTTGTAACATGTCCTTTCATCACTATGACAACCCATTAAAAATGTTAAGTGAATCCAAAAGATTACTAAAAGAAACTGGGGCTTTGTACATAATGGACCTCTCACCCAAAAATAGGGTATCTCAAATTGCCTATAATATTCGAGGATGTAACGACGACTATCATTTTGAAAAATATTATACCGTAGAAGAATTTAAAAAATTAGCAATAAGTACCGACTTAACAATCGTCAAGAGTATTGTTTTGACCGCACTGCCAAGGTTAGTTGTTCTGGAATTAAAATATCAGACGATTTGACTTTGTTATCCCCATTTTGCTATACTTAAATATAGTGTAGGTGTGTGTTCTCGGTAGTAGCCATTCGAGCTGTAGGGCAACCGTAAGCTTGGGCTCTCTGGAATAGGTCTTCCTACAGCCCCGACGACACAATGTGTCGGGGCCCCGACTAAAACGTCGGGGTTAAAATAGTGCGAATCCTCGTATTTTCGTAGATGCTTAGGTATCTACGGTCTTTTGTCGATTTGCATTTATAGGTAAATGGCTAAGAAGTTATATGTAGGCAGTTTATCCTACAGCACAACCGATCAACGTCTCCAGGAGCACTTTGCTCAAGCTGGCAGTGTTGTTTCGGCGACAGTTATCACTGACAAAATGTCTGGTCGTTCCAAGGGTTTCGGCTTCGTTGAAATGTCAACGGACGAAGAGGCCAACAAGGCTGTTGAGATGTTCAACGGCCAAGATTTGGACGGCAGAGCTATCGTTGTCAATGAGGCCAGACCGATGGAACCGCGCGCTCCGCGCACTGGCGGTTTCGGCGGTGGTGGCGGTGGCCGAGGCGGCTTCGGCGGTGGCCGAGGTGGTTACGGCGGTGGTGGCGGCAGAGATTACTAATCTCCAAGCTATCAAACTAAAAACCCCGAAAGGGGTTTTTAGTTTGCGTGATTAGCAATAACATTACTTGGCTGGAGGACAAACTAGCGGTGAGCTTGTGTCCTTTTTGATTTGCAGGTGATCAGCCGGGTAGGGTGTCTTATCAAGAAAGGAGTCAATTATTTTGCCAACTCCCTGTTTGATGATGCCGGAATTTTTCTGATTAGTTGATGTGATTTCGTCAACTAGATCTCGAGACTTGGTAAGCAAGTCTTTATTTTTATTTATTTGGCTTGTACTGCTAGAATTAGTCGAGGAATTAAATGAATTATCTAGCTCGTCTAAGCTAACCTTAAGTTCTCCTAGCAATCGTGCCTCCTTAGCCGCCGGATTGATCACTTCTATAACGCGTTGTTTCCAAGATGGAACTTGGTTAATCAAAAATCCGCCGCCGATAGCAACTATAAGAAAAACGATGGCGGATTTTAAAACAAAGCCCATACTTCAATTATAGAATTTTATCCCGCCAGTATTTTATTGACTCTTGGCTTAGCTCATGTTAATATTTGACTTACGCCGATCATTTACAAGGAGGACCGAATGAAAAAGCCCGGGCACACAGGTACACGCTTGGTTGCGTGTTTGTTGTCGGGCTATGTTTTTATAGGCCCGATATATGGACAAAATAAACCGAATTTTAGTGAGATTGTTTCAAAACTCATTCAAAAAATAGAAGCGGATTCGCAATACGTGGGCAATAACTATAGCCATCAAGAGCTTGAGATAGATGAAGAAATTAAAAATGGCGTTGTCTCTGACATACAACAAAAACTATATCAAGTGGAGAAAAGAGGTGGTAGCCTTTTTAAAAAGTTGCTGGTAAAAAATGATATTCCGGTAACAAATTCAGAGTTTCAGAAGAAAAATGAGATCGTGTCTGTGGGCGCTAAACTGCTTGGACGGTTCGAATTTCTTTTTGAACGGGCCGAGGTGATGGGGAGTGAGAAGTGCTGGGTTTTTTCATTCAAGCCTAAGAATAATTTACCAGAGCGAACACGCGAGGACAGGGCGTTAAATCAATTGACTGGACAGGTGTGGATAGTCCAAGAAACATTAAGTTTCAAAAAACTCGTTGCCCATTTGCTGTCTGAAATCAAGTATGAAGTGACAGAGATCGGGAGCGGAGGGAAATTACATCGGGCCGACTGTCTCATAATTGCCAAAGCGATAGACGGTCGTTTTGCAGTTGACTATGTGCAGATAGAATATGTAGCTTCCGGTAGGGTGTTATTCATACCCTTAGTCAATAAGCATATAGTTACGAAAATACAATACAAAAACTACGAAAGGAGGAAGAGATGATGAGGGTACTAAACTTTCTTGAGCTAATGGGGGCAATTGTTTGCGGTTTTTTTGGGGCGGCATTATTTAAAAGTTTTTATAGGGATTTTTCCCTAATCGATTTCTCATATCAGAATATTTTAGCATCTCTTTTGGGCGGGGCATTTTTTACGGCCCTTGGGTTATATATTGGTTTCTATGCCTTTAAAAGAATGAAGGGCTCCTAGGTAACCGGGGGCTTTCCCGCCTAAATTTTTTGACATGCTTTCAGCAATACGCTCGCCGCGTTAGTCAAAAAACTTAGGCGGGCTTTTTTGTTGTGGACGAAGTTATGATATAATGAAAATATGGTAGAAATTTACTCAACTCCTTGGTGCGCTTACTGCAAGATGGCCAAGGAGTATTTTAAAAAAAACAACGTGGAGTATGTCGAATATGACGTGGCCAGTGATGTCGGGAAGCGTCAGGAAATGCTCGATAAAACCCATCAGATGGGAGTTCCTGTTATTATTATAAATGGCAAAATTATCATCGGTTTTGACCGTGGGAAGATTAATCAACTTCTCGGATTATAATTTACAATTTTCAATTCTCAATTTTCATTGAATTTTCAATGATCTAATTTTCAATTAAACTGTTTGAAAATTATATAATTGAATTATTGATTGAAAATTAAAAATTAGAAATTTAATTTTTTTATGTACTCTATAAAGCCTCTGCCTTTCGATAAAGAGCTCGACGGCATTTCCAAAAAAACCAACGATATTCACCATGGCAAGCTCTATAAGGGCTATGTTGATAAGGCCAATGAGGTGGGTGAGGAGCTCGGTAAATTACGCAACGAGATAGTTGCTGGTAATCCGCCAGCTGGCGGACCTGGCGGCCTGCCTGCGCAGGCAGGTAATACCACCTACAGCAAGTTACGGGCCCTCAAGTTGGGTGAGACCTTTGCAGTTAATGGCATCTACTTGCATGAGTGGTTTTTTGGTGTGCTTGGCGGGGACGGCGATCATTCCAGGGCACCCGAATTCTCGACTGCGATATCAGAGAAATTTGGTTCAATGGAGAATTTTATTAAATACTTTGGTGAGTGTGCCATGGCGGCTCGTGGTTGGGCGGTACTGGCTTGGGATTTGCACGAAAAACGGCTCAAACAATATAACGGCGATACCCACGATCACGCTGTCTGGGGTTGCATTCCGATTCTTGCCCTGGATGTCTATGAGCACGCTTATTTCATGGATCACGGCTCTGACCGCAAGGCGTATCTAGCCGCTTTTTTCAAAAACCTTAATTGGGAGGCGCTAGAGGAGGTCTACAATAAGGCAAGGGTAATCAATTTTTAAGATTTGTAATTTTTTTATTTTAGCGAGCGAGGAACAAAATGTAAATTCTTATTTACATTTTGTCCGAGCGAAGCTAAAAGGAGGAATACTCCGCCGCTTTGCGGCGGTATTAAGAGGCGAAGCCGCCTATTGATACCTCGCGGCTTGTCGCGAGGAGTATTTATTATATTAATAGGACCTCCCGCGTTTGACCAAGCTCGAGGCATAAAGATGAGGATTTTGCGAGCCATACTGAAGTATGGTGAGCGATAATCCGAGTCTTTTAACGAAGAGATTGGTTCAAACCCTTGTGGCTTGAGCCACGGTAAGCCCTATATCTTCGGGCTTCGTGCCGAAAGCGCGGAGGGTCATAATTATATCCAGCTAGGTAGCCAATTGCGTAGATGGTAAGCCTTTTCAGTTAACGGTAGTCCGTAAGTAAGCGGTGCAAAGAAGATAAACATAGCAACACTCGCTACTAAAAGAGCAACAAATGCTCTTTTTTTGTTTTCGAGGCGATCAATTAAATAAACCAGGGCAATTATTGCTAGTATTGACCCTATAAAATAATGGTACAAAAACATAGCCCGAGAAATGCCGATAAAGGGCAGTATATTTAGTAAATATGTCCCAGTAAGCAGAACTGGCAGGAGCTTTGGTCTAACGCCCCGATATAAGCCATAAAAAACACCTATTAATAAATATAGCATTGCCACTGTAGAGGCCCACCAGATTACAGGATTACCCAAAAGGTAAATTCGTGACTGCTGACCGTTTGCAGAATTATTCCAATAGTAAATAGGGCGAATCATAAATGGCCAAGTGTACCACTTACTTGAATATGGGTGGCTGGCAGTTAGGGTAGCATTTGATTTATACATCTGGACATTTAGTTCTCTGAACTTCTGGAAAATGTTTAACGATTTTATATCTGCATTCGTGCTGTCGGTACTGCCGGTCAAGGTTTTGCGGAATTCCTGTGTCATGAAGGCATCGCCCGGGCCGGATTTGTTAAGAAGTAAAAAGTGAGAGGTAAAAATTAAGAAGTAAATACCAAAAGGAATTACGACGAGAAAGACTAAGCCCGAAGCCAGATTTTTGATTTTATTCTCCTTCGCCGAATACCGACCAACTTGTTGGTCGGATGAAGGCGTTAAAGGAGAATAACCCTTCCGAAGCTCGCCGAAGGCGAGCGAAGGAGGGTATTCGGCTTCGGAAGAATTCCGCTTGATACCGACCAGCTTGCTGGTCGGAGCTTTATTTTCTGATTTAATCCAGTTTATTAAATACAAGATGCCGATTATTGCCAAAAAGGTCAGGCCGGTCCATTTGACCGATACGGTGAGGGCGGCGAAAAGGCCAGATAGAAACAAGTGTGTAGTTGTAGAGGAATTTTTGTATTTGAAATAAAACAAGAGAGCCGCGAAGCCGAAAAGTAAAAGAAATGGATCTAGTAAAATAAATCGCGACTGGACAAGAAGCGCGTTTTCGAAAGCAATCATCAGTCCACCGGCAAATGCCGCAAGGGGAGATAGACCTAGCTCCAGGATTAAGAAAAAAATAATAATTGGGAGCAGAACGCCGGCAAGAGTGGGCAACAGTCGCAACCATAAATAACCGCGATCTGGGAATTGTTGTCCAATTTCGGCAAAGCTAAATCCGGGTTTAAAACTGGTAGCGTAGCCCATGCCGGAAATTAACAGTTTGCCCAATGGCGGGTGTATGTCAAAAAAATACTCGTGAGTGAAGTAGCCAGATATAAATTTGCCAAAATGCACCTCATCAAACACCGTTTCTCTAGGTTGTCCGAAAAACAAAAAATGTGTCGCCAGGCTTGCGCAAATAATAATAATCAAATATATTTTCTTGGGCATTAATAGTATGATATACTAGATGTTTAATAGTTTCTAGTTTAATAGTTTCTAGTTTAACTAACTACCAACTACCAACTACCAACTACCAACTAGTTTTGTTTGATTTGATTATAATCGGCGGCTCCGCCGCCGCCACATCAGCCGGAATATACGCCGTCAGGCGTGGTCTTAAGTTTAAGATAATTACCAAGGATTTCGGCGGGGAAGTGGCGACATCTGGCGAGATCGGCAATTGGCCGGGAGTCAACCAAACCGACGGCATCACCCTAGCCAATCAATTCAAGGAGCACCTGTTATTTTACAAGGCCGATATCGAAGAAGGTATTGAAGTAGAGAAAATCATCAAACAAGCCGATGGCACTTTTTGTATTACTGCCAAAAAGGACGGATTGACCAGTAGCGATTATAGGGCAAAGTCAGTTATTGTAACAACTGGTGTTCATCCGCGAGAGCTTAATGTGCCGGGCGAGAAGGAGTTTCGTAGCAAGGGCGTGAGTTACTGCACGGTCTGTGACGGCCCGCTGTTCAGCGGCAAGATAACAGCAGTTATCGGTGGGGGCAATTCGGCATTGGAAGCAGGTTTAATGCTTGCCGATATCACAACGAAGGTTTACGTTATCAATAAGAATCCACAATTTAAGGGCGATCAAATTCTGCTTGATAATTTGAAGACTAAAAAAAATGTTGAGATAATTTATGGTGCGCAGACGACTGAAATAGTTGGCCAAGAATTTGTAACTGGTGTAAAATACACCAAGCCAACCCCGACGCCCGGAGGGGTCGGGGCTCCGACTGAAACGTCGGAGGAATTAAAAACCGACGGCATTTTTATCCATATTGGCATGGTGCCGAATTCTGGCATAGTCGGGCCCGAAGTTGAAAAAAACCAATTCGGCGAGATTGTTGTTAATAAAAACTGCGAGACCAATATTCCCGGTCTTTACGCTGCTGGCGATGTGACGGATGTACCGCATAAACAAATCGTCATCGCGGCTGGACAAGGCACTTGCGCCCTATTGAGCGCGGTTAATTATTTAAATAAGTTAAAATGATTTACATAGGCGCCGATCACCGCGGATATGAGTTAAAAGAAAAGATTAAGTCTTGGCTTTCGGATTGGGGATACGAGTTTGAAGACATGGGCGCGCACGAATATGATAAAGACGACGACTACCCGGATTTCGCGACTGCCGTTGCAAAAGCGGTGATCCTTCGACAAGTTCAGGACCAAAATACTCGAGGTATCTTGGTTTGCGGTTCTGGCATCGGTATCGCTATTGCCGCCAACAAGATCAAGGGAATCCGCGCCGGTACAGCTATGAAAGCCGAACAGGCCAGAGCTTCTGTAAATGACGAGGATTTAAACGTGCTGGCTATTTCCGCGGACTACACCAACGAACAAGATGTCGGGAGTATTGTTAAAACTTTTTTAGAAACTAAATTTTCCGGTGACGAGAGGCATATAAGGAGAACCAATAAAATTGAGGAGGCGATAAATTAATAATGCTCACCCAGGAAATAAGAAAAATTTTTAAGGGTGAGATCGTTGAGAAAGATATCGAGGTCTTTGGCCGAGATGCCAGTATTTTTGAGGTTAAGCCGGCAGTGGTGGTTAAGCCACAGGATGTTGACGATCTCAAAAAGCTGGTTAAGTTTGTTTCTGAAAATAAATTAACAAATGCCGGGCTATCCTTAACGGCTCGGGCGGGGGGGACTGATATGTCCGGCGGGCCGTTGAATGACTCGATTATTATTGATTTCGCCAATTTTAATAAAATTATAGAGGTAGGCGGCGGCTATGCCATAACTGAACCCGGCGTTTTTTATCGGGACTTTGAAAAAGCAACGCTGGCCAAGGGTTTGCTTTTACCGTCTTATCCCGCTTCGCGGGAGATTTGCACCGTCGGTGGCATGGCGGCCAACAACGCGGGCGGTGAGAAGTCATTGTCGTATGGCAAAACTGCTAAATACATTGAGGAGTTGAGAGTGGTCTTATCTGATGGCGAGGAATATACTTTAAAATCTCTGACCGCGCAGGAACTGGAAGAAAAGAAGAATACCTTAGGCCTAGAAGGCGAGATCTATCGCCAGACGCACCAATTACTTGAGTCAAACTACGACTTAATACAGAATGCGCGGCCTAGGGTTTCTAAAAATTCAGCAGGTTATGCATTGTGGGATGTTTGGGATCGCAAAACTTTTGACCTGACTAAACTTTTCTGCGGATCCCAGGGTACGCTTGGCTTGATTACCAAAATTAAATTTCGACTGATTGAACCGCATAAATTTTCAAAACTGCTTGTCATGTTTTTAAAAGATTTCAAACCACTGGGTGATTTAGTCAGTACGGTATTGCAATATAAGCCGGAAAGTTTTGAAGCCTATGACGATAACACGCTAAAACTGGCCGTTCGTTTTTGGCCGGAAATGATTAGAAAAATGAAGGGCAATGCTTTGTTGCTCGGTTTGCGATTTCTACCAGAAATGCTGATGCTATTGACCGGCGGTATGCCCAAGTTGGTTCTAATTGCCGAACTAGCCGGGGACGACGAGCAAGCCGTTATAAAATCAACGCAGGATTTAAAAAAAGAGATTGATGCCAAATTCAAAGTTAAATCCAGAATCGCTAAAGATCGAACCGATGCCGAAAAATACTGGACAATTAGGCGCGAGAGTTTTAACCTGCTTCGTAAGCATGTTCAGGGTAAAAAAACCGCGCCATTCATAGATGATTTAATCGTACGACCGGAACAGCTTCCAGAGTTCCTACCGCGACTTAATGCTATTCTGGAACCATATAAAAACATCGTTTATACAATTGCCGGTCATGCCGGAGATGCCAACTTCCACATCATACCCTTAATGAATTTAAGCAACGAGCGTGACAGGTCGTCAATTCTCGAAATTGCCGAAAAAGTCTATAATCTGGTTATTGAATATGGTGGCTCGATTACAGCCGAGCATAATGATGGCCTGATGCGTACGCCTTATTTGGAAAAAATGTTCGGTCAGAAAATGATAGGATTATTTGAAGAAATCAAGAAAATCTTTGATCCGCAAAATATTTTTAATCCTCGCAAAAAAGTCCGAGGCGATATGCAATTTGCAATGAACCATATTAAAACTAACAATGATTGAAATAATTCCGTCTGTTCTAGTTAAAACACGCGAGGAATTGATAGAAAAAATAACGGCAGTCGAGCCCTATGTTGAGCGTATCCATCTTGATATCGCCGATGGCATTTTTGTTCCTAATATGACAATCTTGGGTCTTGAAGAAATGGACGAGTTGGATACTAAGTTAAAAATCGGCGTTCATCTGATGGTTTCCAAGCCAGAAAACCATATTGTTCATTGGCTTGAGACATTTGCTGACAAGTTCATTTTTCATATTGAAGGTACGGCTCAAGCCCGAAAGGTCATTGATGCCGTTAAGGAGGCCGAGAAGCTGGTTGGTATTGCGATGAATCCGGAGACGCCGGTAAGTAAAATAGAGCCATTTATAGACCAAGTTGATTTCGTTCATTTTATGACAGTTGAGCCGGGATTCTATGGTGGCAAGTTCGTGGATTCAGTCGTGGATAAAATAAAAGACTTCCATTTTTACTATCCGGACAAACCGATTGAGGTGGACGGGGGAGTGGCGCCGGATAATGTAGTCCAGCTTATAGAGGCTGGCGCGACAATATTGGTGGCTGGTAGCTATATATGGGAGAGCGGGGATGTCGCCGCCGCAATAGAAGCTTTAAAAGGTAAAATTTAAATTACTATGTACGATATAATTAGTGTTGGTTCTGCGACAAGAGATGTTTTGCTCAAGGCCGAGGGTTTTGAATTGCGCCAACACGCAGATTCGCCGACAGGCACAGAGCAATGTTTTCCGCTTGGTTCTAAGATCGAAGTCAAAGAAATTGTCATGACTACCGGCGGGGGAGGAACGAATACGGCCGTAACATTCGGCAGACAAGGATTTAAAACGGCCTGCGTCGGAGTGGTCGGTAATGATGTGATAGGCGAGGAGGTTTTGGCAGAATTGAAAAAAGAAAAAATTACGCCAATTTTTCAGAAGCACGACGATGATTTAACCGCCTATTCGACTATACTTGTTCATTCCAATGCCGAACGGACGATTCTAAGTTATAAAGGAGAGGGTCAGCATTTCGATGTAAAAAGAGTACTGTTTGGGAAACTTAAGGCCAAATGGTTTTATATTGGTTCGCTTGGCGGACATTACGATCTTTTTGAAGCATTAGTTAACTATGCGGTTAAAAACGGTATTAAAATTGCTTGTAACCCTGGTGGCAAAGAGATCGAGCATGGCATTGAAAAACTAAAATCACTTTTAGCACAAATTGATATTTTTATTACGAA
The DNA here is from genome assembly GCA_964358785.1 of uncultured Candidatus Saccharibacteria bacterium. Classification (GTDB taxonomy): domain Bacteria; phylum Patescibacteriota; class Minisyncoccia; order 2-02-FULL-40-12; family IGHO2-01-FULL-4-A; genus 2-01-FULL-44-17. The sequence continues at coordinate 1,039 of CAYHQI010000007.1, read as the reverse complement.
CAAAGAGGAGGGCATACAACTTTTAGGTGAGGAATTAACGGAGAGTACGGAATGGATTTTGAATGAATTACAAAAAGTTGTGAAGGGAATTGTTGTTTTAACGGATGGACATAACGGGGTGCGAGCAAGACTGAAGGACCGTGAGTTTAATGCTGGCGTACCTGATTCACCGGTAGTCGAGCGTACTGGAGCGGGAGATGCGTTTGGATCCGGGTTTGTCAGCGAATATATAAGGAGCGGCGATGTGGCCAAAGCAATACAATTCGGGACGGCCAACGCGTCGTCGGTGGTGACTAAGTTTGGAGCGAAGGCGGGTATTTTAAAAAAGGGGGATTGGGGGCCGTGGCCGTTGGTGGAGGTACAAGAGAGGCAGGTGTAGCTTCTTAAAAAAATACACTCGCCACTCCATCTTTGAAATCAACATTCGACTTTGTCAAAGTCTGCCACGAATGATTTTAAACACGAAGTGGCTTGCTAATTTTCATAAAACCTTAAAAACAAAAGGCCGGACGTATCGTGTCCGGCCTGGGATTGTGGCAGCTGCAGCCGCCTTCCCTGGGAGAGCTTGCGCTTTCTCCCACGCCCTTTTCAGACTAAGTAACCATTTTTCAGATTACTTACCCGCTCAGTCCGACGCCATTGGCCATTGGACCACCGACTTAGGGTAGGAAGATCGGTCACCGGGGCATCATAACACCGCTGGCAACCGATTTATCGTTACGAACCTTTTTGAGAAGCCACGTGGCTCCCTAGCCCCGAATTTCTTACTTGGGTCTCGTCTCGCCGAAGGCGGACGGATGTGGGGCGGGGGTTCGATTTCAAAAGAGCAGGGCTGGGAAAAACCGAGGTCATGGCATCATCCAATGATGCATTTCCTACCATCTAGACACGACTCATTCAAGTCTAGTCAGATGTTTAAGGCTCCAAGATTCCTCCCAGCCTGGTAGGTGCGTCGGCCGGCTTCAACCGCACGCTGGTCACGGGTGCCGTCGTTTCCGACTGCAAACGCCCATCCGCACCATGCATTAAGTATATCATA
>CAYHQI010000006.1:0-15397 GCA_964358785.1 uncultured Candidatus Saccharibacteria bacterium | reverse complement strand
AAGTGGCCCTCCTTCGCGTAAAGCTACGGATGGGCAAGCAGAAGTATGAAAAAATACAACCCAGCTACAATTGAAAAACATTGGCAACGTTTCTGGGAGACTAAGAAATTTTATGTTGCCAAGGATAAGGAAAAAGGCAAAGAAAACTTTTATTTTTTGGTTGAATTCCCGTACCCGTCGGGGAATTTGCACATCGGCCACTGGTACGCGTTTTCGGTGCCGGATATTGCGGTACGGTACTGGCGGATGAAGGGCAAAAATGTGATGTATCCGATTGGATTTGACGCCTTTGGTCTGCCGGCCGAGAATGCCGCAATTAAAAATAATCTTCGGCCCGAGGATTGGACCAAGAAAAATATCGCCTACATGACCAGACAGCTCAAAAGCATGGGTACGGCTTTTGATTGGTCGCGCGCAATCTCAACCATTGATCCAGATTATTACAAATGGACCCAATGGATTTTTCTTCAATTTTATAAAAAGGGCCTGGCTTACAGGGCGAAAACATTAGTGAACTGGTGCCCCAAGGATAAAACTGTACTGGCAAACGAGCAAGCCGAAGGCGGTGTTTGTGATCGATGTGGTACCCAAGTTGTGCAAAAAGAGCTAGCGCAATGGATGTATAAGATCACCAACTATGCCGATAAACTAATAGACGATCTTGAAAAAGTAGATTGGCCGGAAGTTACCAAAACTGCCCAGCGTAACTGGATAGGCCGTTCGCGCGGAGCCGAGATACATTTCTTATTGCCCAACTCAACCGAGACTATTAAAGTTTTTACTACGCGAGCCGATACACTGTATGGCGCGACTTATTTAGTATTAGCACCGGAACATCCGTTGGTTACCAAATTTACCAAGGATCAACATCTTGATTCGGGAAGTAAATATCTTGAAACGACAAGGAAAAAAACAGAACTTGAGAGGATAAGACTAGACAAGGAAAAAACCGGAGTCTTCACCGGCGCTTATGCCGTAAATCCTGTCAATAACGAGCGCGTCCCGATCTGGGTCGCTGATTATGTAATCGGTCAGTACGGTACGGGAGCAGTTATGGCGGTGCCGGCGCATGATGAGCGGGATTTTGAGTTTGCACAAAAATTCAAGCTACCAACAAGAATTGTTGTTAAGCCGAAACAAGAGTGGGATTTTTCAAAACAAGCTTTCGTCGGTGAGGGCATTCTCGTAGATTCGGCTGAATTTATTGGCTATACCTCTGCTAATGCATGTGAGAAAATCGTTGAAAAACTCGCAGTAAAAAAGTTGGCGGCGCGCAAAACTAATTACAAACTTCACGATTGGGTTTTGTCGCGTCAGCGCTATTGGGGTACGCCGATACCAATGATTGATTGCGCTAAATGCGCCCTCCATGGCGGGCAAGGTTATCAGCCAGTGCCAGAAAAAGATTTGCCTGTTAAATTGCCGAAACTCGAGGATTATAAGCCGACAGCAGATGGCCGCTCACCACTGGCTAAGGCCGAGAAGTGGCTAAAGGTGAAATGCCCTAATTGCGGTGGGGAGGCGAAGCGCGAAACAGATACCATGGATACGTTTGTTGATTCCTCTTGGTACTTCTTGCGTTATACCGACCCTAAGAACAAAAAGGAATTCGCCAGTCCTGAAAAAATGAAAAATTGGTTACCGACCGACTTATATATCGGCGGTGCGGAACATAACACAATGCACCTGCTTTACTCGCGATTTTTTACTAAGGCGATGCACGATCTTGGGCTTATTGAGTTCAACGAGCCGTTTATCGTCCGCAAGAATCACGGAATAATACTTGGCCCGGATAGCCAAAAAATGTCCAAATCGCGAGGTAATGTGATTGACCCGGACGACTTAGTTAAAAAATATGGCGCAGATACCGTACGCATGCATCTTGCCTTTATGGGGCCGTACGATCAAGGTGGGCCATGGAATCCCGGCGGAATCATCGGAATATCACGATTTTTAAATCGGGTATGGAATTTATTCCAGAAAACCACGAACAAAGCCAAAATTCAAAACCCCGCAAAACTACAAACGGTTCTGCATAAGACTATCAAAAAAATCAGCGAGGACATCGAAGGCTTACGATTTAACACTGGCGTAAGCGAATTAATGAAACTACTCAACGAATTCGAAAATTTTATAAACTCTGGCTACAAACTACAAACTACAAACCACACACTATTCTTGCAACTTATTGCGCCCTTCGCGCCTCACATGGCAGAAGAGATTTGGATGAATGTTTTGAAGAATAAAAAGTCTATCCATCTAGAAAAATGGCCAGAATATAATACGAAGCTTGCTGTCGAAGAATTGATTTCTTTGGTAGTACAAGTAAACGGCAAAACTAGGGATATAATAAAAATTTCTAGAGATCTGGCCGAGAACAACATTCGAGAGCTGGCGTTGGCATCAGAAAAAATAAAAAAACACCTTGCCAATAAAGAGGTGAAAAAAATTATTTACGTTAAAAACCGCCTGATTAATTTTGTAATCTAAAAGAGGGCTAACGCCCTCTTTGTAATTGGGTGCTCATATGTCTACGGCTTAAGCCGGAGGACCGCGTTTGTGGATAAATTGTATGCTCATACTAACTATGACGTCGAATAAGTAGTTCGGTTGCAATCGCAACCTGCTATAGGCAGGAGACGTCTTACTTGCTAGAATTTCCAGATAAACCCTGCTACACTTTTCTTATATGAGTCCCAATGAATTAAGGAAATTTGAGGAAATTGTTAATCAGTACCAGCGAGACTTGGTTAATTTTCACTACCGCTTTGTCGGCAACAGACCGGAAGCCGAAGATTTAGCGCAGGATACTTTTATAAAAGCATATAAAAAATTTGATACATTGAAGGAGCCGGGCAAGCTGAAAAGCTGGCTTTTCCAGATTGCCCGTAATACAGTTATAGATTCTTTCAGAAAAAACAAAAACAAGGCATTTGCGATGGATAGCGCAATTCTTGAGAACATCCCCGAAACCGCTTCTGTTGATTACCAAAGCCGTGTGGCACAAATGGAGGTCTCTAAAGAACTTGAACATTGCATAGCCCAGTTGGTAAAAGAAGATAGGGCAATTATCAAACTTCTATATTACGAGGGGTTTTCGTATAAAGACATTGGAGAACTTTTGCATATGAATCAAAATACGTTAAAAAGCCGCCTTCATAGGGCGAGAAAAATTTTGCTTGAAGCAATTCAAACAAGCGCTGTCCTAAAAGAAACGGTTTTAGAATATGAAATATCATAACGAAGAAAAAATAGACAATTTTATTAGGTCGAAATTGGCACAGCCAGAGATGAGGCATTATATTCAGCCATCGGCTGATTTTGCTACAAAAATTATGAGGCAAATTGGTATTCTTGAGAGACGCAAGCGTTGGACGGCATACCTCGCGGCTGTTTTATTATCGCTTACGCCATTGGCAGTACGCGAGATCTGGCTTTTAATCCGCGGCGATTATTTTTCAGTCGGCTCACTTCCTTTAGGCCAACTTATAGTCGGAGCATACAGCTTCTTTTTATCTCCGGCGGCTCTATATGTACTTTTGGCTCTTGGTATCTTGGCCTTTCTTCTGCGAGCCAACAAACTACGCCGAGGATACAACTGTAACTCTGCTAGAATCGCTTAGTTTAAAATGCCTCTAAAAAATTCCGCCAAAGGCGGATCCGCCTCGGGCGGAAAAAAAATTGTTGTAATCGGCGGAGGGACCGGAAGTTTTATGGTGCTATCGGCCTTGCGCGACTATCCCGTTGAACTGACTTCTATCGTTTCGATGGCTGATAACGGTGGCTCCACAGGCCGTCTTCGCGATCAATATGGAGTTCTGCCGCCCGGTGACATCAGGCGGGCGCTTGTCGCGCTTTCGGATACTAGCCAGACTCTGCGAGACCTCTTTAATTACCGTTTTTCTTCAGGCGACCTTAAAGAGCATAATTTTGGCAACATCTTTTTAAGCGCGCTTGAGAAAATTACCGGTAATTTTACTAATGCTGTAAGTTTGGCTTCTAAAATATTGAACATCAAGGGCAAGGTTTTACCTGTTACGCTGAACGACGTAACGCTTTACGCTCAGCTAGCCAATAATGTTGTTATAAAAGGCGAGACGAATATAGACGTGCCTAAACACAATCCGGAAACTCCTATTAAAAAAGTCTGGCTTGAACCGGTAGCTAAGATAAACCCCGAAGCGCGCAAGGCAATATTATCAGCCGATATGATAGTGATAGGCCCAGGCGATTTATTTACCAGTATTATTCCGAATTTTTTGGTTTCCGGCGTCGCGGCCACAATTAAAAAATCAAGAGCAAAGAAGGTTTACGTTTGTAATCTTATGACTAAGTTCGGTGAGACTCACGGTTTTAAAGCTCGAGATTTCGTGGACACAATAGAGCGATACCTAGGAAAAAATGTTTTGGATTACGCGGTTTTTAATAATAAGCGGCCTTCGCCTAAGGTTTTGAGATATTATCTTCAGGAAAACTCCCATTTTGTAGATGGCCGTGATTTAAGTTTACAAAATAAAAAACCCCAATATATCATGGCTGACTTATTGGATTCGGGCAGATTCGTCAGGCACAATCCAAGAAAAAAACTGGCCAAGTTAATCATATCGCTTTTATAGAGCCCCCACGGCTTTACAGCCGTGGTACTTGCGTACTACTGCAATTTTGCAAGAGCTTTGAATATTTCGCAAAGCGAAATATTATTGCAAAATTGCAGGGTCTATATATTCCCCTGCGTGCGCCTTCGGCGCACTCCGGGCTTGCATTCATCCACGAGCTTACGCTCGTGGTGTTCTGCAAGGTAATATAAACTTTGACTTAATGGAAATTTAGCAAAGTTTACTCTCGTTGACGACAATCTAAAAGTAGTCAATACTATTAGGGTTAACTTACCCGATGATTTTCCTGTGCTGCTATGAAAATTAAAGATTTAATAAAAAAAGAGGCTCGTCGTCAAAAGAAGGTTATAAACTTAATTCCTTCCGAAAACTACGCATCTAAAAATGTCTTGGCGGCTTTAGGGTCGCCATTGACCAACAAATACGCCGAGGGCAGGTCGCATCAGAGATATTATTTTGGAAATGAAGTTGTGGACCAAATTGAAGATGAAACAAAAAATCTAATTTATAAAGTTTTCAAAATTTCACAAAAAAATTACGACGTAAATGTTCAACCTTATTCCGGCAGTATAGCCAACTTAGCCGCTTATATCGGCTCCATAGGCCTCGGCGCGCGAATACTGGCCATGTCGCTTGAACATGGCGGCCACCTTACACACGGGCACCATGTAAGTTTGACGGGCAAACTTTTCAAATTTGAACATTACGGAGTCGGCCGATATGGCTGGATTGATTATGATGAGGTGGCTAGAATTGCTAAAAAATTTAGACCGCGATTGATTGTCTGCGGCGCCACGGCCTATCCGCGCAAGTTTGATTTTAAAAAGTTTCGCAAGATTACTGATTCAGTAAACGCATTGCTGTTGGCCGATATTTCTCATATCGCCGGTCTTGTTGTTGGTAGGGTACACTCGTCGCCGTTCCCTTATGCGGATATAGTTACCTCGACAACCCAGAAAACCCTTCGTGGCCCGCGTGGCGCTTTTATCGTTTCCAAAAAAGAACTTTCGGAGAATATAAACAAGGCCGTTTTCCCCGGTCTTCAGGGCGGGCCGCAGTTGCATACAATCGCGGCGATGGGTGTGGCGTTAGAGGAAGCGCTAAAACCGAGTTTCAAAAAATATGCCGGGCAGATTATAATTAACGCCAAGACATTGGCTACTGAACTTAAACGTCTCGGCTTTAAAGTTATTTCGGGTGGCACAGACAACCACCTAATGCTTATTGATGTTACGCCGCTAGGCCTGACTGGCAAAGAGGCAGGGGAACGACTTGAACGCACCGGCATCATCGTTAACAAAAATATGATACCTTATGACACGCGCAAACCATGGGACCCGTCGGGTATCCGTTTAGGCACTCCGGCGATAACCACACAGGGGATGAAGGAAAAAGACATGGTTAAAATTGCAAGGAAAATTCATGAAACATTGACAAAATAACAGCAAGGTATATTATGTGCCTATAGTATATTTTGTACTTTTATAAGGAGAATGAAATGGTCGAAGCAAATAAGACTCCGCGAATCATCGATGAAAAGGGCAATCCTTTGAAACAGGAAGAGCTTATAAAGGATGACTTTATATGGGTATTCTCTGAATCAGTCGCTAGCCCTCAATTATTTCAATTTATAAAATTTGAATACGACGTTGTATGGGTCTTATCTTTTGGAAACACTAACGACGAAAGATTGTTAAGACAGAGCGAGATCACAACAATCAAAAGATTAGGACGAGATACGACAGGGTGTATTGCGGCATATATTAGAAACCTGACTACCGAAAGAGATAGACTAGCTGAAAGATTAAATCGAATTAATACCAAGTTTAAGAATATTCTCGAATAAACTTTTCTTTGCGGTTGAAAAACCGCTTTTTTTATTCTAATCTTTAAGAATGATAATTGACGGTAAAAAAATAGCAGAGGAAATGCTGGCGCAAGTGGCGAAGGAAGTTAAACACCAATCAAAACCCCCGCGACTCGCGGTGGTTTTGATTGGTGGCCATTCTGCTAGTCGCAAGTTCCTAGAACTGAAGAAAAAAGCCGCGGAAAAAGTAGGAATTGATTTCCGACTTTATGAATTTCCGGCAGATATTACTACGCAAAAATTACGCAAAGAAATAGTCGGGATTGCCAAAGCTAGAGTTAATCACGGAGTGTTAATTGAACTGCCGTTGCCACCGCACATTAACGCCCAATATGTATTGAACGCCATACCACCAGAAAAAGACGTGGATGTTTTGTCTGAAAAATCACAAGGAGTATTTTTTACAAACCGATCATCGGTTTTACCGCCTGCCGTCGAAACGATAAAAATAATTTTAGAAAAAAATAATATAGATGCGCGCAGTAAAAATTGTGCTATTTTTGGTTACGGCTTGTTGGTTGGCAAACCAGTAAGCCACTGGTTAGCACAACAGGGTGCTACGGTTTCAATTATCAATGAACATACGCTAGATGCTAAACGCCATTCGTTAGAGGCCGATATAATTGTTTCCGGCGTCGGCAAGCCCAATCTCCTAAAAGCTGATATGATAAAGGAGGATGCAGTTGTGATTGATTTCGGTTTCACAGGCGTGGAAGGGAAGATGGTCGGTGATGTCGCGTTTGACGAAGTAGATCAGAAAGCAAGACTAATAACACCGGTTCCTGGTGGCGTTGGCCCGATAGTAATAGCCTCGGTTTTAAAAAATCTGATGACATTAACTAAAAATAGGTAAAGGTCTGGCGGATAATGCCTTATAGCACCGTCAAAATTGTGTGATTGCACGGTCGGCGAGCAGTACAATTTTTTAACTGCGAGCCGAATCCACAATTTTGACGGAATGCTGAATCCTCGCTGGGGATTCGAGTGGTGATAGAAGGTATTATCCGCCAGACCTTGCAAACATGATTAATCAAGCCTTGTTTTTAAAAATTAATAATCTAGCCGACCCTATTTGGCTGGATAAACTGGCTATTTTTTTCGCTGTTTACGTTGGTTTTGTACTTTTAGCGTTTTTAGTTTACTTGTGGTTTTCTAAGCCGGCTAGCCGCAGAATGGTCATAATCGCCTTGATCGCCGGCGGCGTCGCGCGTTTTGGCGTAACTGGTCTCATCAGGTTTTTCTATCCCCATCCCAGACCGTTTGATTTTATGCAAGTTCGCCAACTTATATCAGAAAGCGGCTCATCCTTCCCTTCCGGCCATGCTTCTTTCTTTTTTGCCATATCCACTGTTGTTTTTTTATATAATCGCAAGCTAGGCTGGCTCTTTTTTGCGGCATCGGCATTGATGGGAGTGGCTAGGATTTATGTTGGTGTCCACTGGCCACTGGATATCTTGGGCGGAATTGTAGTTGGCATTTTAACGGCTGTCTTGATTAATTGGATTTATAAAAAATTATACAATCACCAATTAAAAACCCCACTTAAGAGTGGGGGAGCGTAAATTAATTAGTTTCTCCTTTTTAGCGTCGGCCTTTCGTCTTCTTCTGTTTCCTTCTTATTTTCATCTGGCTTTTCTATTTTAGCGGAACCGCTTTTTCTTAGTGTGGGTCCGCCCTTTCCTTCTGGAGACTTTCTTAGACTAAGCAATTGGCTCAATTGAGCTTTTATATCCTGGAATTCAGATGTGTCGGTTATATACTCCGGTTTTTCAGTTAATTTCTGGATATTTTTTTGATTTTTATCTATCCTATCGTCGGTCATCGGATGGGTTGAAAATATCTTAGCTAAAACGCCGGGCTTTCTTTTTTCCATCGTTTGTAATTTTTCAAAAAAATCTATCAGGGCTAACGGATCATATCCAGCCTTATAAATATATTGCATGCCCAAAAAATCTGCCTCTTCTTCAAATCCTCTCGAAAACTTCAGGAAGGTCATCGGAACTAAAATGCTGGCCGCTTGTTGCGCGCCATAGCCACCCCAGCCACCCATGAATATAAGCGGGATTGTTGCCAGATTAGCTATCTGTCCACGGCTTGCCTGTCTTGTGCCATGTCTGGCGGCGACGTGAGCTATTTCGTGAGCCATAACCCCGGCAAGCTCTGCTTCTGTTTCCGCTTTTAAAAGCAAACCAGTGTATACAAAAAAGAATCCGCCAGGCAGTGCAAAAGCGTTAACTTCTTCACCGTCTATGACCTTGATGGTAAATGGTACCTTGGCATCCGAATTCCTTACTAGGTTCTGTCCGACTCTATTAACGTATTCGGCTATAATAGGATCGTCAACTATCTTGGCTTGCCGTTCAATTTCTTGAGCCATCTGTTTGCCCATGGCAATTTCTTTTTCAATCGAATATATATTGATGCCCCTGCCGACATCTCTGTTGCCGATTTCTTCAGGGTCGTCCTTTTTGTTTTTAGGGGGTTTCTTTTTTTTATTTTGTTCAGTTTCGGATTCATTATTTTTGGCACTAACCGGCTTTTGACAGTAGGCCGTGTCCAAAAAAAACAACACGACAAGTATAGCGAGAGGTAGCTTCCACTTCATTCTGGTAGACATCTGATTCTCCATTAAAAATCAAGGTTCTGGGATAAGAATAACTTGGTAACAAGCCAGAGTCAATCCCGTTAGAAGCAGCCTCGTCAAGGTTCTTCAGACTCGTCCCGTTAGAGAGTCTGAATAAAACAGTAATACTAACACCGATAGTAGGCTTGGGACGTCCGCACTCTCTAACGGGACTCGTGCCCTTGGCACGAGCGAGACTTCTTACGAGATCAAAACCGTAAACTATGTTACTATTAAAAATAATAGTTGTTCTCTTGGAGGGGATTAATGACCAAAGAAGAAGCCAGGCAACTTATGGGTTCTTTAAATTTAAGCCTACAAAGGCTTCTAAAAGAAATCGAGTCAATCAAGTCCCGTTTTTGTGACAAGGGAGATCATTATTTTTTCAAAATATGGAGTCCGCTGGATTCCAATAGAAAACGCTTTGTGGTTACTGGGTATTTTTGTGTTTTATGTTCCGCTAGACGGCCGCTCGAGGCGGGTGCTAATCGTTGTCCAGTTTGTAATGGTTTGCTTGAAACCTTTGAGAATATCGGCCTTGAGGATATAAATAATTGTTCTTTTTGTAATTTTATTAGTTCGTCTGGACCTATCGGCCTGCCGATAGAAAAGATACCCACATTAGATATTATAGAGCCTATGTCCTAACAAAAATCAAAAAAAACCTAGATTAGGTTTTTTTTATAACTCGCGTGGTGCAGTATTCTTGAATTAGTCCGAACGCATTTCGCCGCCGCAGGCGGCGAGGAAATCCCCCCGCGAATCCGCCAGCTGGCGGACGGAAAGGTGGCGGCCTGTGCTGAGCGGAGCCGAAGTGAGCCGCACCGATGACAATTTCCAGTTTTTCTTTGGCGGCATTCGGATTAAAACTTTGGCGGCTGAATAATGAAGGGGTTGAAGTTGGTATCTCGGTCATAGTAATCCTCTCCCTCAAGATTCTTCAATTTACGAACGACGTAATAAGTTAACGGAGTAAAGATAACTTCAACCGCAACTTTTATGAGCCAGCCGGAAATAATGGACGCGAACAATAAATTATTTGGTATTACTGCGTACAATGCAATCGAAAAAAATAAAACAGTATTCGCAAACTCACCAACGACAGTTGAACCAATTGTTCGCGTCCAAAGATATTTTCCATTGGTCCACACCTTCATTTTTGCGAGAACATAGTCGTTTAACATACCCCCAACCCACACTGCTATCCAACCACCAAGCAAAATACGAGGGACAGAACCGAGAACACGCACATAGGCACCATTTGCATCAAAACCAGCGATTGGTGGGAGATAAACGACTAATTGATAAATTAATCCGGCTATAATTGAACTAAAGAAAACAGTCCACACAACGCTTCGCGAACGAGCATATCCATATACTTCCGTAAGAAGATCAGCAAAGATATATGTAACTGGAAAAAACAAAACTGATACAGAAACTGGGATTCCAATAAACGAAATTATTTTCCCTGCGCTTATATCAGAAACCAGTTGGAAAGTTATATTAATTTTTTGTTTTACGGGTTCGATATTTACAAATCAAGAGGGTTTGTCAATCTATCTAAACTCGTGCGATATAGGTTTTACCATCCCCGCGCTTTAGCCTCGGCTTGAATGGCACGAAAAGCCTCTTTATCCTGACCCGATCCGGAATAGGTGCGAAGACCAAGGGTGCGCAAGAATTCCATAAGATTTTTATCGCTCGTCCCATAATACTCTTTGTATGCGTCCAGGCTTGTTTGCGATAAATCAGTGAGCCATGCAAAGGAGACATACTTAATTTGTGACCTATGTGTATCCCACGCCTTGAAAGTTTCTCGAATGAATTCTCGTTGTTTCTCCTCGGAACTGTTGTTGAGGAACTGACTCGTGGGATACCCGGTTTGCTCGATATAAATTGTTCGACCAGGGTATTTCCTTACCAGTGAGTCATAATCCGCGGCAACAACTGAAGGCTCTTTCAATCCCAACTTCTCGTCAACGGGATAGTAGGAAACAAATATCACCTCGGGATACTGATTCAACGCATTAAGTTCCTCGGGAACTTTCTCGGTAAGACCAGAGAGCGTCGCGGTAAAACCCACATGGAGATCTGGATACTTCTTTTTGGTTTCCTCCCTCACTGCTTTTAAAAATACTCCGAACTCCTCGTACATCTTCTTGTTATCGCCCATCATTAAATCAATCTCATCGCCGACAGAGAGAAACAAGGGTTCTACATCAGGGATTTGAGCAAATACCCAGTCAATCATTTGGAGGTATCGCTCTGCCATTTTTCTGTCGGTAAACGGAACTGTTTCCAAGTCTACAGGAGCCATTTTGCTTGCCGTATCAACTGCCCGAATATACAAGGCGATCTTGCTCTTTTTGGGATAGTAAATATTTGTGATAGCAAGGTTATCACCAGGGTCCTCATATCTTCCCTGCGCGGTTTCAATGTCTTTCCAGTTCAGCGATAAAGAAGTCACTTCCGAACCGAGAGATTTCGCAAGTTCAAAGGCTTTATCGTAATCGTTATCTTCCGCCATATTCACATCGATACCTAAAATTCGATCTCCTTTGGGCAATGGCGTACCCTGAAGTTCATAGGGCGCTCCGGAGAGTGGCTGATCGACTACCAGCTGTTGCTTGGATCCCCATATACTCAGAAGCACAAAAACGACAACGAATAAAAATGCAAAAAATAAAATTTTCATACGCTTCGAAAGTGCACTAATAAAAATAACATATACAATTTCCAAGAATCCTAACGTTGGAGCCAGTAAGAGTCCAATAAACCAAACTTTCTGGCCCTTTCTTGCTGCCTTCCATAGCGCAACAATTTTCCATAGTAAACTCCAGATTATCAGTGCAATAACTAGCCAACTGGTAAAACCGAGATAGAGGGTTATGAAAAGATAATTGAAAAATTCTTCCATTGTGATAGTATTTTACCATAATTTTCTTTATCGTAAATATCGAACCCGTAAAACAAAAAATTAAACTCGGCGGCGAAAGCGAGGGCGGCGCGGGAATTCCTCCCCCCCCAACCCCCTTTCCTTCCCGCCCCGCCCGAGCGGTCAGTTTGGCGCGCTCCGCGCGCTATCAGTTCCGTTCAAAAAAGGATTAAAAAATTTTCTTCCCCAAAAATTAAAATGTGGTTCGAGCCGATGTTTTTCTACGGGTCATTTGGCAGTTTTTATCGGTGTAAAAAGTTTTGTGCCCAGAGCGAGATTCGAACTCGCATGACCTTGCGGTCACAGCATTTTAAGTGCTGCGTGTATACCATTCCACCACCTGGGCTAAACGAAAATTTTGTGGGTATTTTTGTTACGATTCCTTCCTCTATGCGTTGGTTTTAAGCTGTGACAATTTGGGCATAAGATTCGGAGATTCTCAAGTCTGTTATCGTGCCTATCTCCGTTTATGTGGTCTAACTCTAGCGGCAAATATCCTGCCTTCGTAGTTGTCGCCCAACCGCATTCTTCACACGATTTAGGTTTTAAGTTTACTCTAAACAAACGATTTTTTAATTTGTAACTTTGATAAGTGCTATTTTGAATAAGTATGTTTTCAAGAGGTATGTGTGGTTTCCCAAATCCTTTCAGGCCTTTGTTCCATGCCTTTCCCTTGAAATGGCTTATATCAAAATTGTTTTCTTTTATGTACTTCTTAAGTTGGTCATAATTACCGCCTGCTTCTCGCAAGTTAAGTAAAGCCAAGACCTGCCGATAGCTTGTTGATTTTACTGTCGCATTATATAATTGCTCAATTGTCCAACTCCTTTTCTTACCCATTTCTAACCCTAATCATACCAAGGGTAGACGAGTTTGAGAAGTGCATAAGATTAGTCTACCAATTAAGGCTACGGCAACGCACCGGAAGTGCTTCTATTTTTTCAATTTTCTTTTCTTTTTCGTTGCTTGCCCTGAGCCTGTCGAAGGGCCCACAGAGTTGCCTTGGCAAGAGAGTCAAATGTTCCGGCATCGGACCAAAAACCGCGAACATTTTCTGCCGTTAATTGGTCTTGGCGGATATAAACATTATTGACATCGGTAATCTCAAGCTCGCCGCGAGCCGATGGTTTTAATTTTTTTATTATTTCAAAAACTCCACCGTCGTATTGATAGAGTCCGGCAACGGCATACGTAGAAGGCGGGTTTTTTGGTTTCTCAACGATTTTAATAACTTTCTTGCCGTTTAAAACCGCTACACCGAATCTCTGCGGATCCGGCACTTTTTTCAAAAATATCCTTGCGCCACTGTGAAAATTTTTAACATGGCGAGCAAAATTATCTTCAAATATATTGTCACTGAGAATCACGGTAACTGGCTTATTATCGACGAAATCCTCAGCCGAAAGCAGAGCATGGGCAATACCACCAGCCTCATCTTGAACTTTATAGGTCAGTTTTACTCCATAGTCTTTTCCAGAGCCAAGAAACTCAAGAAAATGTCCGGCATGTTCGCGGCCGGAAACTATTAATATGTCTCTAATGCCGGCTTGGATTAATGTTTCAAGCGGATACAAAATCATTGGCTTGTCGTAAAGCGCGATCAGGTGCTTGTTGGTTACTAAAGTAAGAGGCCGAAGACGGGTGCCAAGACCGCCGGCAAGGATAATGCCTTTCATATGTTTTTGAGGCGGCAGCGAGAATCGAACTCGCGCATCGCGGTTTTGCAGACCGCAGTGTTTCCACTTCACCATGCCGCCAATCCATAATTCTTAGGACTTACGCGTTTGGCCAAGTTCGAGGCAAAAGGCGAGGATTTTGTGAGCCATACTGAAGTATGGCGAGCAACAATCCGAGTCTTTTAACGAAGAAATTGGTCAAACCCCTGTGGCTTGAGCCACGCTAAGCCCTAAAATTTCTGGGCTTAGCGTGGCTCAAGCGCGTAAGTTCTAATTCTATAGATTTTTAAATATTTCCTCAATCTTGCTAGCTCGCTCTTCACTTGGATCAATCTCAAATCTTATCTTCGGTATTGGCCGCATACTTAACCTGCGATTAAGTGTTTGTTGAATATGATAAATTTGTTTTTTAAGCTTCTTTAGGATCTCGCTTCCTTTTTCTTTCGGAAAAACAGAGATCATAATAGTTGTATGTTCCAGAGTAGGGGAGGTATCGGCTCTGGTTACGGTTACCAGAATGCCATCTTCTTTTTCCAACTCATCCAGAAGTACCCGAGCTACCTCATCACGAAGCAGGTCATTCAGTTTTTTTATGCGCTCAGACATTGCTTAAAATTTATAATTTATAACTCTATATACTCCTTTTAATCTTCTCTTCCTCATACACTTCCAAAGTATCTCCTTCCTTGATCAATTGTTGCGGTAGCGGTTGGGATTGAGCATCAAAGCGGAGCCCAGCTTCAAGACCTTCACTTACTTCGGCCATATCGGCTTTGTTGTGTTGTAATTGGCCAAGCTTGCCGCTAATCAGAGTCACTCCGTTTCTGATAACATCTATCATAGCTCCGCGAGTAATCTTGCCTTGCATCACTTTGCCGCCGACGATTTGTGATTTGCCGCTATTCTTAAATGTCGCCAATATCTTCAGTCTGCCAAGCGGTATGCGCCTAATTTCCGGGTCCAACAGGTCAGCCATAATCAAACGAATGGTTTCGATTAATTCGTAGATAATATCAAAGGTCTGCAAATTAATCTTTTCTCTCTCGGCAAGCTGTTTCGCCGAAGCATCTATCCCGACATGGAAGCCCACCACCGCGGCACCGGTAGCTCTGGCATTTTTGATATCATTGTCACCGATGGTGCCAACGCCGTAATTTACGATGTTGTATTCTACTTCTTCTGACTTAATTGTGCGCAAAGCATGATCTATGGCTTCCAGAGAGCTCTGAACATCTGCCTTAATTATCAGGTTAGCGATTTTTTTATCTGCCCTGCTTGTCCGCAGAAGCCCTGGCGAAGGCGGAAGCCCGTCGAGTAGGCCTGCCCCGGGGCTAAGATTTTCTGGGTTTGTTTTTGTACCTTCAACTTGCCCAACAGCATCGCTCAAAACAGACGGCACTGGAATAGCGACTTCTTTTAGGAACAAGTCGGCTGATCCGATTGATGTCTGACTTGCGGCTAAGCTTTCGGCTTTTTCTCTACTTGGTACAACCTGGAATTCCTGTCCTACCCTTGGAGCGGCCTCCCAACCTAACATTACGCACGGCTGTGAGGCAATGATGACCTTGAGTGATTTACCCAAAAAGTCTTCCAACGACTTAACATGGCCAATCGCACCACCGGTAGAAACCCAATCACCGATCTTTAATTCGCCTTCCTGGATTATTAAGGTGGCAATAA
>CAYHQI010000005.1:0-18158 GCA_964358785.1 uncultured Candidatus Saccharibacteria bacterium | reverse complement strand
CCATCCCATGTTTCTGTAACCTGGCTTGTTCCATCATAGGGAACTCCGGGGAAGAAAGTCCTTAGTGATGTGCTGGCGGCATCAACAATTTGCAATGACATCCAGTTTTGGATTACTTCGCTCGCGTTAACTATTATTTCTACGCTAGCAAGCTTGTTGGGATTAAAGAATACATTCGCGTCATCGCCGTTTAGAGTGTACGAGGAAACTGTCGGGGCTTGAGTGTCTAATTTTATATTTAATGTTTTAGTTGCTTCTTGATTGTTGGTGCCAAAATTATCAACAGCATTGTCAGTCGAATAATACGAAACGGTATTGTCGCCCTCCAAAGCTGTAACGGTCACCGATGGGCCCGAAACTTCTGTGTACAAATCAGAAGCCTTAAGTTTATAAAATATTTTATTACAGCCGCTCAAGGCGTCAGAGCAGTTAAGGGTAACGGTCGGCGGAGTTTTGTACCATCCGTTTTCACCGTTTGGTATTTCCAGATTAACCGTTGTGGTTGTTACTGGGGCGGTATTGTCTACTGTAAAATCTGTGCTTGAGAAGTCAACAAAACTATCACCTGTAATCCTGATACGATAGGTGTTGCCATCAGCTAATGGATTTCCAGACGTCTGTGCCGTGTCCCAAAGATATGATTCGAGAGCAGCGTTAACTCCGCTTGCTATCAGTTTGCTGTAATTTAAGCCACCATCAGTGGAAAGATGAATCGAGATAGTGCCGCCGCTCTCATCTGTTGCAGCATCCCAGGTAATCATTTGCATGCCACGCCATTCTTCATTTCCAGTTGGGCTTGTAAGTACTAGATCGATAACAGCCGCTTGCACAAAAAAACCGCTGACTATAAAAGCGGCGGCTAACACTAAAAATCGACCCCTCTTCATTAAAGAGTTGCGACCACTACCAATAGAATTGGTACTGAACATTTGGTTGGAATCCGGAGGCGGTTGCCCTGGCAAAAAATTTCCCAGAGTAGCCCGCTTGAGACCCTTGTTAAATAAAATTAAATGCCAAATTCTTGTAAAGCTATGTATAGCAACCCGCGGTTTCTTTGTCAATGACACTGTTCCTCTAATCTTTTAATTGCAAACGGAATTTGTTCACAAGGTTATTATTTTTCCATCCAACCATCCCACTTAGTGGTTGAGCCACTAAGTAGAATATGTTATAAGCAAGCCATGAGGAATATTAAATTTACAAACGGGGAATTTTATCATATTTATAATCGGGGCAACAATAAACGCCCAATCTTCATTAACCCTTTTTATTTAAAGCGATTTTTACAAAGTATGATTGAATTTAATGTCGAGGGTCCTATAGGCAGTATTTATGCTAACTCTTTCAAAAAAGACCCTCAACTTAGTGGCTCGGCCACTAAGTTAGCAGGCAGGTCTATGGCTAAATCGGGCCGGATTGTTGATCTTGTCTGTTATTGTTTGAATTTCAATCACTTTCATTTTCTAATCAGACAAGTCAAAAAAGATGGTATAACAAAGTTTATGCATAAACTGGGTACGGGATATACCCAATATTTTAATGAGAAGAACAAATCAAGCGGCGGCCTATTCCAGGGCAAATTTAAGGCCATACACATAGACTCCAACGATTATTTACTGCACTTAAGTGCTTACATTAATTTAAATAATAAAACCCATCAACTTAGTGGCTCGGCCACTAAGTTGCATAAGTCTAGTTGGGATGAATATGTTGGTAATGAGCCAGCCGCTGACCAGCTGTGTAGGAAAGAAATAATCCTTTCGCAATTTAAGAATAGATTAGAATATGAGAATTTTGCGAGTGAAACCCTAGCTAATATAAGGGAAAGAAAAGATATGGATAAGTCGCTGGAGCTTTTACTTAGTGGCTCGGCCGCTAAGTAGGGAATAGCGCTTAATCATTTTTTCGAAGCCGTCGCTAGCTATCGCTCGGCGGAATTTTGCCATCAAACCCAAGTAGAATCTCAAGTTGTGTTCGGTGAGGAGGCGGATGCCAAGAATCTCGCCGGATTTGAAAAGATGATGCAGATAGGCGCGGGTATGCCCGCCAAAATTTTGGGACTCTTGAATTCTTGTGCCGAAGGCACTTGTCCCAAAACTTAGGCGGGTGTGATTACGGCCCGCCTCCGCACCGCTTCGGCGAGGCGAGCAAGCGTAGCAGTCGCAGGTTTTATCAAGGGGGGAAAAATCTTCGCGGAATTCAGGTTTTAATATGTTCAGTGTTGTGTAACCGCCAGGTTCGTTGATGTATGCCTTGCCATGACGGGCTTCGCGGGTGGGGATGACGCAGTCGAAGCTGTCACAGCCATGAGCGACGGCTTGGACTATGTTCTCCGGTGTGCCAACACCCAAGAGGTGACGGAACTTATTTTCTTCAAGATAGGGGATGGAGTAGTTAACGGCCTCAAGCATTTTGTCTTGTGTCTCGCCGCCAACGGCTACACCGCCGATACAATAACCATCGAAGCCGATGGTTGATATTTCTTCCGCCGATTGCCTTCTCAAGTCCGTGAAATTAGCGCCCTGGACTATGCCAAGCTGTAATTGTTCTTGGCGGAGTAATTTATTGGCACTTTTTAATTCTTCAAATTTATCCTTAGCTCTCTTTGCCCAGCGAGTCGTGCGTTCGACGGTTTGTCTAACTTTGTCATAATCATCTAGGTTGCCGGTGAACTCATCCAGCACTACGGAAATATCACTGCCTAGGTTATTTTGGATTTCGACTGATTTTTCCGGTGTAAGTTCCATCTTGTTTCCGCTTGAGCCAGATTGAAAATAGACTCCTTCTTCTTCTACGCGGACATTAAACGGAGCAGGCTCATTGCTTTGTGTGCGATTTTTAAACTTCTCACCTAATGAAAAAATCTGAAAACCGCCGCTGTCAGTAAAAATTGGTCCATCCCAGTTCATAAACTTGTGCAGGCCTCCGGCCCTCGCGATCAGTTCATCGCCAGGTTGAGTCCATAGATGATAGGTGTTGGCCAATATCATTTCCGCACCCCAATTTTTGAGCTCGTCATTTCTAGCCGATTTGACCGTGGCCTTAGTTCCGATAGGCAAAAAACACGGCGTGCGCACTTCACCGTGAGTGGTCTTAAGTATTCCGGTTCGCGCGCGCGAACCCGAGTCTTTTTTGAGGATTCTAAATAGCATAATTACAATCCTAAATTATATTGCTTGACTTGGCGAGGGGATGCCAGACTAAATCAAGTCAAATCAAATCTGCACTTCGACCCGCTGGTCTCAGTACCTCCTACGTTCGCATTGCTATGCTCAGTATTTTGTCATCAGTATTCCTCAATCACCGTCGTTCGCTTGTTGCAATGTTAAAGTTTTTGTGATAAATTGTTTTCACAATGAATAAGGTCATGCTACAAGCAGAGCCCAGGTCTGTCATCGGCAGGGCAGTTAAGTCGCTTAGGCGGCAGGATTTGGTGCCGGCGGTTGTTTATGGCCATGATTTTAAAGCGTTATCTATACAGGTTCCGATGAAAGAGCTGGAGAGGGTTTATGCCGAGGCGGGGGAGTCAACGGTGATTTATCTGAATGTTAACGGTCAGGATCATCCGACGATTATCCACGATATTGTCCGCGACGCGTTGAGCGATAAGTTCTTGCACGCAGATTTTTATAAAGTGCGTTTGGACGAGAAGATACACGCCAAGATCCAACTTAACTTCATAGGTGAGTCGCCGGCGGTTAAGGATTTGGGTGGTATCTTAGTCAAGAATATGTCCGAAATCGAAGTTGAGGGCTTCCCACAGGATTTGTCGCATCAGATTGATGTTGATATTTCCAAATTAGCCGAATTCAATAGCCATATTTTGATAAAGGATTTAGCCATATCCGATAAGCTTGAAGTTAAAGTTGATCTCGAGGCTATTGTGGCGTTAATACAGGAGCCGATTTCCGAAGAAGAACTCAAGGCCCAACTCGAAGCTCCGGTTGCGGGTACAACAGAGGAAGTCGAAGTTATTAAGAAAGAAAAGCCGGAGGAGGAGCCGGCCGAAGGAGAAACGCCTGTACCTGCAACAACGGAAGATAAAAAATAAATTTAAAAACAGCCCCGACGTGGAATCGGGACTGTTTTTTGTTTACGTTTGAAATTAAAATAAATAAGGGCTTTTTCTTTTTCAAAATTTGACGCCTTCAGCGGCAGCTTCCCAGCGTTGGAGTTGGGATGGAACGGTGATAAAACCAAAACCCCGCTTGCGCGGGGTTAGGCGGATCATAACGTAGTACGGATCCGGCTTATCATCTAGTTTAAGTCTAGCAAATCCAGATAAGTACGTCAATAAGTATGTCTGTGGATATTCTTGAGGCGGTGGAGGTGCGGGGATTTGCACCCCGAAGATCCTGGATGATAAGCCGGATCCCGCACTACGCCACCCCCACCGCAAAGCCAGTTTAACAAAGCGTAACTTTTGGTCAAGATTTTTTATTCAGGCAAACTTCAAAACCTAACGCTTTTGGCGGCGGTTTCCCAGTGTTGGAGCTGGGAGGGAGTGAGGGATTTAGATCGCGTGATGACGGATTTAATGTCATCCGCCGCGATTTCTATATTTGCTCCGGCGCGGAAGGCGTCGTTGGTAATATCTTGTCCGAGGACGGTCTCGACGAAGATCTTCTGGCCGTTTGTTAATGATAAATCGGGGAACCGGGCAAGATAATCTGATAACACACGACGGGCCAGTTTGATCTTACTGTCGCCAGTCTGTACGATTTTGGCGATTTTTATTTGGTCGGTAAGCAAATCTTGTGGTTGCCGGTTAGACATTTTTTTAAATTGAGGCCAGCCGGCTATCAAGACGATGATTCCGGCAAGTAGGACGTAGCGGGTTTTAAGACAAAGCGAGCAGTTACTGGCCAGGATATATTTCTTATACCACTTTTTGGTTTTGGCGCTCCAGCCCGGGCCGAATTCAAAGACGGGCCCTCCTGATGTCTTCTGGTGTTCCGGATGTTTTAGTAGTTTGGGTTGTTGATCGGTCATCTTATTTCAACTATTGAATTAGCTCTTCAAATATAGGCTCCATATGTCCATTGAGTATCTTCTCGATATTGCCCCAGCTCTTTTTAATGCGGTGGTCGGTGATGCGGTCTTGGGGGAAATTGTAGGTGCGGATTTTCTCGGAGCGGTCGGCGGAACCGATCTGCTTGCGTCGCTCTTCGGTAACGACGCCTACTTCCTGCCGTTGTTTTATATCCAACAACTTGGCGCGTAGGATTTCAAGCGCGCTTTCTTTGTTGCGGGCTTGGGAGCGTTCCTTTTGTGAACTGACTACTATACCGGAGGGCTTGTGGAGTAATCTTACCGCAGTCGAGACCTTGTTGACATTCTGACCTCCCGGTCCGCCGGCACGATACATAGTCATTTCGATGTCATCCGGTTTGATTTCGAGGTCGGTTTCTTTGGCTTTGGGCAGAACTGCCACGGTAGCAGTTGAAGTGTGAACGCGGCCGCTTTTTTCGGTTTCGGGAATACGCTGGACCCGATGCACGCCGGACTCGTATTGCATCTTATCATATGCCTCTTTGCCGGCCAGCTCAAATATCATGTTCTTATAACCGCCCAATGTTGTTTGGCTGAAGTCCAGGACGTCTAACCGCCAGCCCTGCAAGATGGCGTATTTTTTGTACATTTCAAAAAGTCTGACTGCGAAAAGCGTCGCTTCCTCACCGCCGGTGCCGGCACGGATTTCGACTATGATTTCTCCGACGCTTCGGTCGGAGCCCCGACCTTGCGTCGGGGCCGACAGTAGTCGTTCAATTTCCGCGTATCGTTTGGAAACTTCGGCTACCCGCTTGTAATCTAAAACAAACTCGGGATCAGCGAGTTGTTTTTGAATGGTTTCCAGCTCGTTTTTGAGTTCCTCTGTTGAGGCCATAATTGCGCTAGAGATCTACGCTTTTTTCACGCGAGGTTTCTTGACTGCTTTAGTCTTGATGGCATCGTCTGACCTGCTCATTCTCTTCTTTAGTCTATCAACACGACCTCGAGTGTCGAGCATCTTCTCTTTGCCAGTATAGAACGGGTGGCAATTATTACAAATTTCCACGCTAATCTCTGGCATCGTCGAGCCGGTTGTCCATTTGTTCCCGCAGGCGCAGTGGATTTGCGCGTCAGGGTAGTATTTTGGGTGAATATCTTGTTTCATAGATTCGACTTTAGAAGAATTTTGATGATATTGCAATGGCAATGATTTTTTGCTATCATTTTTAACACTATGCCAGAAGTAAATATACAACAAGTACTGCCGGCCTATGAGGATATGGTCAAGTCGGGGATGCATTTTGGGCGGAAGAAGACCATTTTCCATCCCAATATGAAGCCTTATGTTTATACACTGAAGGATAATATCTATATTTTAGATTTGATCAAAACGACAGATTCACTTCTTAAGGCCATAGATTATTTGAAACAGGTTATTGCCGAGGGTAAAATGATTTTGTTTGTCGGCTTGACCAAGCAATCAGTCGAGGCCACCAAAGCCACAGCCGAAGCACTGAATATGCCCTATGTGGTTAATCGTTGGCTTGGCGGGACGATGACCAATTTCAAGACAATTATTGGGCGAGTTAAATATCTGGAGGACCTTGAAAAAAAACAAGCCGAAGGCGGTTTCGATTTGTTTACTAAAAAAGAGAAAATATTAAAAGAAAGGGAGATCGCGGCATTGAGGCTCAAATTCGACGGTATTCGCAAGCTGACCCGCGTGCCGGATATTATTTTTATCACTTCGCTCAAGGGATGTCAACTACCGGTTCATGAAGCCAAAATAACCAATGTCAAAGTCGTCGGCATAGTTAATACCGATAGCGATCCCAAGCAGATAGACTACCCGATTACCGCGAATGATAATTCAAAAAGATCAGTAGAGTTGATACTGGAAGCGATTAAGCGGGGAGTAAGCGCCGCGAGTTCATAAAGTTCATAAAGTTCATAAAGTTTATAAAGTGAATTCTATTTTTAACTTTTAACTTTACGAGTTTTATAACTTTTAACTTTTGAGTGATATAGAAACAATAAAACAACTTCGCGACAGTACCGGGCTTTCTTTCAATGAAATAAAAAAGGCTTTGGACGAGGCCGGCGGCGACAAGGCGCGTGCGGTGGATGTGCTTAAGGCGCGTGGGGTTGTAGTCGCTCAAAAGAAATCATCACGCAGTACCGAACAGGGCATGGTGGAGTCTTACGTTCACTCTAATAAAAAGGTTGGGGTACTGGTCGAGTTGTTGTGCGAAACCGATTTTGTAGCCCGTAATCCATTATTCGGAGAGTTAGCTCACGAGGTCGCGATGCATATTGCGGCTATGGACCCGCAGGATGGTCAAGAGTTATTGAGCCAGCCATATGTTCGGGATCAAGGCGTAACCGTCGAGCAGCTAATCTCTCAATACATTGCCAAACTTGGGGAGAATATCAAGGTAGGCCAATTCTCCAGGTTGTCTCTCTAAACAAATGTTTTTTTTAATTCCATTAGGAATTTTTATTATTTCAATCGTGGCCATAACCTGGGTGGTTAGCCGCAAGTTTGTTTATCTCAAAAAACTCACTCCCGAAGTAGTTGAGAGCGCGGTGCCGGAGCAAGAGAGTTTTTGGGCTGAACTTTTTCCGAAGTGGGCGGCTTATTTTAATAGTACGAGACTAAGGCAGGGTCGTCTTAATTTTTTGGCCGAATTCGAGAAGTTTTTACGTAAGTTTAGATTGCTTTCTCTTAGGCTCGATACGGCGACCAGCCACTTGATACATAGGGTCCGCAAGTCAGTTGTGCATCATGAAGGCGTCATTAATGAAGAGGCCGCTGCGACACAAATGGAGCAAGATGCCAGGATTATAGGTGGAGCTAATGGCAGTGGGATGGTCAGAGATTGGAAAGAAGAAGAGCAAAAACTTATAATTGAGATAGCCAAGGATCCCAAGAACGCGGAGCTTTATAAAACACTTGGCAGTATATACTCTAAGACGGGAGAATGGCATGACGCGGTGGAGTCATTTAAGAAGGCGATCGAGCTTGATCCGGAGGATGAGAGTATCAAAATTAAACTGGAGCGAGCAATTAAGAAACTGGAAAAACTGCCCGCGTAGCTTAGTGGCAGAGCAACGGTTTTGTAAACCGTGTACGGAGGTCCGATTCCTCCCGTGGGCTCTTTATTTTTGTTGTTTAGTATGTTAAGATTTATAGATGAGATATGGTTTTTATGACTCACCAAGCTATAAAAACAAGCAATCTGAAAAAACCAAGCTGGCTTGGTTAGCTGGGCATCATCAAAATCAGTTGGCCAGACCAGAGACGAGAAAGTGTAAAAGAGGAGGGTGCGCGAAGCCTTTTGAGGCTAGATATTACGAGCCTAAAAAGTTTTGTTCTTCAAATTGTGCCGCATCTTTTAACAACGGTAAGCGAGAGCAGAGTCGAGAAACTCGTCAAAAGATAGCTGCTTCTTTAAGGGGGCGCCCAAGTAAGTATAAAGGTAAGATTATAGTTCCTAGACTAATCAAGGTTTGTTTAACTTGCGGCGAGGAATTCAGTACGCAAAGATGGCAGAATCATAAATATTGTAGTGTGCCTTGTGCTATAAAGAACATTGGCGCAAGAAGAACCTCGCCCAAAGCAGCAAGGGCTAAGGCTGGTGTTAGGCCAGATATTAGTTCGACCATCTATTTTTACAGCAGATGGGAGGCGAATTTTGCTAGGGTTCTTAATTTATTGAGAACAAAATGGGAATTTCAGCATAAAACTTTTGATCTGGGTTTTCAAAACTATACGCCAGACTTTTATTTGCCAGAGTCAGATACTTATGTAGAGATAAAGAATTTTTTGTCAGATTATTCGAGCAGGAGGCACAATGGGTTTAAGAAGTTGTACCCAGAAGTAAAATTAATTCTTGTTTTAAAAGAGGATTACTTGAAATTTCAAAAAGATTTTTCTAAATATATTAAAAATTGGGAATTCAGTTAAACAATTGGGGGCGTGGTGGAGTAGTCAATCACAGCAGACTGTCATAAGGCAGCTTTTTGTCGAAAGGCAAATTGAAACTCTTTGGGATATCGGTGAAGCCCAAACGTAAAGACGTGGGTAACACCGAGGGAACCCGCCGATAGGGCGGGGCGCCGTAGAGACTAGATACCAGAGATCCGTAAGCTTACTTATACCAGCACGGATAAGATATAGTCCACACCATTATGAAAATATTGGGCATGTGAAATCTGCCGGCCTTGTGCCTACGTAGGTGCAAATCCTACCGTCCCCACAGGTAGAGTCCAGAAATAAAACCATCAATGACGGTTTTATTTCTGGACTTGCTGGGAAGCAGCAGATTTGCACGATCCCGCTTCGCGTGATAGGTGCATGGGAATTTTTATAACGCTTTGCTGTCCTTCGATAAACTCAGGACAAGTCAAAGCTAAAATTCCCGTTGCAAGCCGAGCAGTCGGCTTGCAACGCTACCGCCCACACGTTTAAAAAAATAATAGATAGTATGTTGCCGTTGTAGCTCAGTGGTAGAGCAACTCCATGGTGGATGGCTTTATTTCTGCCCACTTTCAGAGTAATCTGATAGTGAATCCCGAATTACGGTTAAAGGCCTACTAGGTTCAGACCGTAGCGCTAAACGCGCTCTAACGACTGACAAGGGTCCGCCTCTGGCGGAAAGATACAGTCTAGCCCTCTGATATACACGAAACAGAGGTGTAAGCGAAGGAGTAGGTCGTCGGTTCAATCCCGAACAACGGCTCAGAGAGACGGTGAACAAGGCAATTTATTGTCTTGTGGGTCGGATTGAACGCCGGAGCGTTATTCGGCGAGTAATCGGCGAGCCGAATCGCGAGGGTGAAAAGCGAGAGGACGCAGCTTTTCACGGGCAACAAAAAGTTGCCCCGGCCAACGATCGAAACAATTTTTTGATCGAGGCTTTGCCGAGAAAATCTAAGTTCGAACGATGGTGGCTAGCCCGAGCGAGCGGAAGCGAGCGAGAGGCGAAGCCAAGCCCCGACCAACGGCTCATTTTAATAAGTTTCTAGTTTTCAGTTTTTAGTTTCTAGAATTGCTAGCAACTAGCAACTAGTTACTAGCAACTAGTTTAAGTGTCACAAGAAAGCCTAATAAAATTAAAGTGCGGAGAGTGCAAGCGGGTTAATTATTTTTCTACGAAAAATAAGAAATTGGTCACGCGTGCTATTGAGCTGAAGAAGTTTTGTAAGTGGTGCAGGAAACATACCGAACACAAGGAAGCGAAAAAATGACGTTCATCCCTATCACGAAATCAACATTCAGCTTTGACAAATATAACTCGCTCGCAACGCGGAATCCTTCCGAGCTTTCCTCAACCTTAATTCGTGCAAGCACGAATTAACCCTGCTAAGGCAGGGCTTACGGGTTTGCGGTCTCGGCTTTCCGCTGCTCGCTCGCCTTATTTGTTAGCAAAGCCTGCCATGAATGATTTCTTAGATAGGGACTCACTTTACCCGTTTTTTATTGTGAGTTTATCGGGAGCGTAGTTTAGTGGCAAAATTTTCGTCTCCAAAACGAAAGTCCCTGGTTCGAGTCCAGGCGCTCCCGCTTTTAATGGAAATCTCAATTTTTTTGGCAAAAGTAATTGGGTTGTTTGTTGCGATAAGCGCACTGGCGATTTTGGCGCGATATAAAAAATCGCTTGAGTTGCAGCATGAAGCCGCTAAGAGCCCGATTTTTATTTACACTTCAGGATTTTCTATTTTAATCCTTGGCGTTTTGTTGGTTGTAAGCCATTCCGTCTGGGTTTGGGATTGGCGGCTTATTATTACGATCCTTGGTTGGGCGGTTCTTTTTAAAGGTACCTTACGTATATTTTTTCCCGATATTGTTAGGCGATTGATTGAAAAAAAGAAAGGCGACCGACGCTTCATGTTGGCTGAAGTCGGTGTCTTGCTAGTCGGTCTATACTTGGTTTATAAAGGATTTTTTATTGGCTAAAATCTGCCGACAAAGTTACAACAAAACGCCCTCTATCCTACGGTAGGGGGCATTTTAAGTAGAGGCTATTGCCATTTTTTTTTGCTTTGTTAGTATGGGACAAAGTAGTACGTTTACAACTTTAAAAAGGAGCAACCGATGATGCGTAATGTTAAGTGGTCTGATGATTTAAAAACCAGATTAGTAAAATATTGGGAAGAGGCCAAGGGCGATCGTGACGAATTCAAGAAGTTAGTTATTGCCGATAAGGCTCTATTGGAACAAAAAGGTTGGGATCGCTGCCGTCAAAAGGCGAAAGAATTAGGATTTTTTGAGAATGCCAAGCCGTCCAAAAAGAAATACCCATTTGCCCAGCTGGACGAAGCCAAAAAGCAAGAGCTTCTTAGTCTTATTGTCGACGGCGATATTGGATGGACGGATATTTTTAAGAAGTTTCCTGGATTCTCCGAGTTGCAATTCAGGAATTTCGCCCAAGCTCACAGCGTAAGCGTAAATAAAGGACGAGAGAGCGGGATGGAAACAGTTGGTGGCGCGCAAGAGCAGCACCAAAAACCTTCAACATTAGATCAGAGAATCTTGGACTTGATTAATGTCGGTAAGCTCGTAGAACTTGGAGCGGAAGGTTTATTTAAGATTATTGACCAAGAATTTACTGGTCAGTTAACCAGGGAAGCTTTTGATGAAAAACTGTCCGATTTAGTCTGGGACAGCAAAACTCTAGGGTCGTTGGAGGAGGTTGTAAAAAGAGCTTTGCCGGTAGATAAGTTCTTGATTTACCACAAGTGCATTTCGCTTGAAATGGCGGCGGCGAAATATAAAGAATTAACGGGCATAAGTAAAGTCAGTCATCCAGTTTCATTTATACCCGGTATGGGTAGAATTAGTGGAGAAAAAGAGCTCAAAGCCGTAGAAGAAATAGAACTTCCGCGGACATCATTCAGTAGGCCATTTCTCATTCCGACAGGCAGTGAGGATAGGGGAAGCATAGCGATTATGAGCGGTCCCAACATCGGTCTTAGGCACGATCGGCGTCTTGGCCATAATCCTCTTAAGCGAGCGTTGATTGATGCCCAGCGTAGAGGCGATGTAGCGGTTATAATTTCTAACCCGATCGATATTGACACTAAGAAAGCCGGAGGCGCGGCCAAAGTTCATCGAGCCCTAGTTTCGGGTCGTAACGTTAATATCAAAGTCCTTGATCCTACTTATCAAGAAAGAGCCAAGACTATCTTAGATGACCCGGATTCCGAAGAGCTGGTGTTTGAAACCTTCGCCGAAGTTTTTGAGAATATTATGTCCGGTTATTGGAAAATTACCCGTAAGCCAGATGGTAGTCCAGAATATAGCGGTGAAGTTAGGATTGCATTCGGTCGTAATGAAGACGAATTAATAGCTTCTGCGGCCTATGCAGCCGTGCGTTACAAAACCATTCAACGCCAGATTGATCTTGATGTTGAAATCAAAATGGCCAAAAAAGCCTTAGCTCATGCAAGAGATAAAAAAGACGACATCGCTAGCCGAGAATTCAGCAAAAAACTCGAGCAACTTCTAAAAGAAAAATCGCGGACCATCGTTTCCAATATTAACACCGAAGCCATCCAAAAAGCTTATCGTCGTGTATTCTCTTTCGTGGTACGTCGTTTCGAGGAAACGATACCCAACTGTAAGGTCATAAGCAAGGGAAGCGTCTATATAAAAATTGGCGGCAAGATTATTGAACTTCATGTTCCCGACCATCTTAGGATTACAGATACATTGTTGGCAAGATACGCCGACCATTATGGGCCCAAGGTATTACGCAAACAATTTGCCAACGCTGTGGTTATTTGTCACCCGTATGCTCTTAATTACAGAATGACGGTAAGAGAGGTTGATGCGGCTGGTAAGCGAGGACAGTCAGCTCCTATATTTGTTGCTCCAGTAATTATTGATGGCGAATTTCTGCGAGATGCCTTGAGAGATACAGTTCGCAGAATACACCCGATATCCAAGTTGGTATTCCAAGAACAATTTCGGCCGGGCTTCTTGCGCCTTAACTGGATTAACGATAACATCTCTGGCGAACCGGTTCCGATTAACGCTTTGCCTGTGGTAAGGATAAGCAAGCACAAAGAAAATAAACAAAGCAGTCTGTTGATTGGTTATCCTGACAGCCAGCGTATATGGTTGATGGTTGGCACTGACCCACATTGGGGTGCCAGATCTAAAGAATTTATCTGGTGCCAAAAACGACAATCTAATTTGGGTGTCTGCGATGCGGCAATCGAGATGATGCGGCAATCGAATCTTTGCGACGGCTCTAAACTGCCGATACACATGTTCACTATAAATGATGACCCAACGCAGGGTAATCATTATGAGACCCATAAGCAGCCCGATCCTCACCAAGCTCCTTACTATTTGCTAGAGAAGCATTTCGCAGAAGTCAGAAGAGCGGCTAAAAAAGGCGGATCTGCTGATAGATTGAGAACTGTTGATGAGCTGGAACGGCTTACTTTAGACCAACTGAATGTACGAGGTTTAGATTGGCTTGAGCATCAGCTCCAAGAAGTTATTTTTCGGCACATACAGCCGAATGTTGATTTTTTCGACGCCGTTCTATCCCGAGCCATGCAGGCTGGATTGATAGTTAAGGGTGTCAGTGATTTTGAGGGCACAATCTTTGATAAGCGCGATATTGGCGTAATTAATATGGGTACCGGAAATCACTTCAGCAGTACAGTTGAAAAAACAATGACAGAGGGTTGGATTTATGCCCTTGTTGCTTCGGCTCTTTTGGGAACTATGCCCAAATGGCGGAAGAAACAGCAACTGCTTCAGAATCTCATAAGATCGCCTCTTCATGGCAACGAATTTATCGGTTGGGGTACGATTCAAGTTCCCAATGGATACGAATGGGGGGTCGAGCTTAGAAGCGCTCCTGCCAGGATGTCCAGTTGGGGCGATACCCTGCTTGGCGCAGTTCGCAATGACGAACGACGAGGCAACTACAGTCGTATCTTGGAAGGCAAGATGTCACTTAAAGTTTATGGTGACAAACACTTTTTCGGTGCCGTAAGTACCGATCACACTTTTTACCATATGTGTGCCTCCGGTACCCACACCGATTCTTATGGAGAGAGAGGTTTTCCTCCCAATAATACCGGTGTTTCTTTTGTGGGCCTGCCTGTCAAGGGTCCTGATAGCGGACCAATTATTGTCAGGACTTTGCCCTATGATCAGATAAAGAAATATTTCGACAATCCTTATAAATTCGACTGGGTGGCATTTCTGCCTAACCCGGCCTGATTGTAATCATAAAAAAATCCCCCGAATTACGGGGGTTTTGTTTTAGGTGATATCCATCCCGTTAGAAGTAGCAACAGTGACACATAAGTTAGACTTACAGCCGCCATATCATCTTAGTTGAATATTAATCTTAGCTCGTGAACCCGCTAGGGCTACTTCTAACGGGATCCATTCGTGCCTGAAGCCATTTTTCTATTTTTTCCGAAATGTCTTTGCCCCACAAAGATCCAAGACATCCGGCGAGAATGGCGACGGGCATAATGTCGGGAATATTGGAGTTGAGAGCGATATAGCGGGCCTTGAAGAAATCAACAGTGCCCTTCGGGATGCAGGCAGAAACATGGTAGCCCGTGTGGTCTCTGTTGCCGGCGCGGCTAACTATTGTATGCAGTGCGTTATCAAGGAGAAAAATAAGTGCGGTGGCAAATATTACAATTGCTCTGGGGATTGCTATTGTTTCAAAAATAGGCAGAGGAAAGACTAACGGGCTTATCGGGTGACCAAAATAGGTGAAGATAGGTTTTTGCAGGAAGATCCACGCAACGACAAGTCCGGCTACAACGATGTATGGCAATCTATTATGCCATAAATTTTGGGTGTTCTTTTCGTCATTTTTTTTGAGGTGTTCATCGGGCGCCATCTGAAAGGTCCACTCAACTATCATCGACAGTATCGCTCCCGTTGCTGAACCCAACGAAGTAGAGACCATATATGGCAGTAGAAGTTCCATGGGCATATTTTTCGAAAAAAGATAAGCCGCGTTTGCGACGAAAGTTGCTCCTGATAGCACGCCCGTTATGGCTATGTACCAGTTATTACCTCTTTGGCTGGCTCTGGTATTTAGCGCGTAAAAGAAGTTTTGTAAAATTCCGAGCCCGATCACTATAAGGAGTGATTTAAATATCTGTGTTTCAAAATTTAAACTGCCGTAAGCTGTGTAGATGCCCAAAATGACAACCAATACCCAGAATGTCCATTCCCCAAAAATAAGCCGTACCCTTTGCCCATGCTGTAATCTATCATCTCTAGTAGCGTCGCTTTTCAGATTAAATTTATTTTCAATATATTGAGACCAAACCACTCCTGTAGTTCGTCCGGTAATGATGCCAATAATGTAGGGGATGAAAAGCATCCAGTAGGCATCTGCCGTTTTTAAAATGTGCATGGTGGCATACCATGTGCCGTTTGCCGCGAGGCTTGCCATGACATGCCAGAAAAACGAACCTCTTTGTCTCAACCTGCTTACAAATACAAATGATGCGAACTGTGCGGTTGCCGCGAACAGGAACGCGATCGCTTCAGAAAAATTACGAAGCTGTGTTGATGCGATAACTCCGATGGTGGCAGTGAGTAGGGGAATGATACAGCTGTTTGTTTGTATATTGAAGTGGAGAATATACTTTAGCGCGAATCCGGAAGCGCTAATTATAAGAAGAGCTATAATTAAAATTTCGGTGGCTTCGATCATCCTGGCCCCTCTTTGTTAAGAAACTTCTTTAGAGAAACATTATCACAAGGTAGATCTTATGCAATATCGCCAACAAACATAAAACCGAGCGGAGCTCGGTTTTATGTTTACAAAACTTTGGCAGTAATCTTTGGCGAAATTTTATAGTACCTCTATTTTTAATTTGCGAGGTTGGTCGGGCTTGGGCCGTGAGCTGACGAGGCGCGGGGATTTATTGTCCTCGATCCCCCTCATTAGAGATTCAACATCCGCGATCTTGTAGACGCGATAATTATTTATAGGATTGCGATGGGCGACAAGGGCCCCTTTCTTATCCCAGTTGCGAACCGTCAAGGGGGTTACTCCGAAAATTTTTGCGACTTCATTTACGGTTAAATATTGTTTTGGCACAGATGCAGTGAGTAGTGAGTAGTGAGTAGTGAGTAGTTGTTTTTCTACACACTACGCGCTATCAACTACATACGTTCTTTTATTATTTATCAAACTTTCAATATCAATGTTTATGATTCTTTAGAAACTTAATTATAGCTTTTAAGTAAAAGAGGGGTCAATGTGGATAACTTATGAATAGTTTGTAGTGAGTAGCGAGTAGTTTGTAGTTAAATTCAGATTATCAATTATGGCTGACAGTTTTAGTTTCGGGAGTTATCAACAATTTTACGTTGTAGAACCGTATAATTAAGCAAGTGATTCAATACTAATATAGTCTATCCGATAACATATCGGATAGCAGAAAAAATAACCGATATTTATCTCCCTGCCCAATGTCATCTAAAACATCAAACAATCAAAATTTTATAACGCTTGCGGAAGCTTCTAAGGACTCTCCGTACTCGCAGGAGTATTTAAGTCTGCTTGCGCGTAAGGGAAAACTTTTTTCAAAAAAAATTGGGCGCAACTGGTATACGACCAAAGAAGCAATACGAGAATATCTTAACAATCAAGGATTGACGATCATAATTCCCAAGGATAAATTCAACGCCTCGTATCGAGGCAAACTTCCGCATCCAATGTTGGTCGAAGCCATTTTTCATACTAAAGACGACGAGGAAAAAGAAATGGGAGAACAGCACGAAGCAAAGGGTAAATTACTTGAAGAATTTGAGCGTCTTAATGTTGCCCCGGAATTATCAAAAGTTTCTGAAACGGAAAATCAAAAACAGGAAGTGAAAATTAAAATTATGTCGCCGCCGGTTCCGAGCAAAATAGAGGAACCGTTGTTCTCGCGCATTAACCAAACGCAACTTGAGGAGAGCTTGGCGGTTCAACCACCGAGTGGAAGAGAGGTTGAATCTCCACTTGGAGGTTCAACCTCTAAGTTGGAAGAAAGATTGTTTCAGATTTCGGAGAATCTTGATAAATTGTCGCAGTTGCAAAAAGCCCAACTTGAAAAACCAGTGTCGCAACCGGTTGTAGTTCAACAGATTCAACCCCGACGCGCCGACTTACAGTCGGTGATCGGGGGGCCGACTGAAGCGTCGGCCCAGGAATTTTACGAAATTGAATCCCAATCTCTGACTCACAAAATTCGTCGGCTTAATTATCTTGGTAACCGCACCTTCAGCAGTTCAAGGCGAGCCATTGGTATCGTGGTCGCCGCCTTAGTTGTACTTTTCCTGATTGGCGGCGGTTTTAGTTTTGGCAATGTTGATGTGGTGGCTATGCGCGTTAAAGATTTTTTCAAAAACGCTGATACCATTCAGGGGCATTTTGCCGGTACTCATGCCAACGAGGTTCTGATCCTTGATAGAGAAGGCAAAATTTCGATTTACGGCCATATTGAAACCGAAGGTCAGTTACGCTCGCGCGCTCCTGATGGTGTGGCGCCGATTGTAGTGGATTCGATGACGCTTGTTGAAAATTTAAATGCAGAATATCTTAACGGTCTTGCATCAAAAGATTTTACTTTGGCATTCGTTACTAAGAACGGCAATATTACCTATGACGATGTTTATCTGGAGGGTAATGTTGAGGTTGGCAAGACACTAACCGTCAAAGGCGCAACCAAATTATTGGATTCACTTTTGGTTTATGGCAAATTGGGCGTGTTTGGAGAAGCGATATTCGGCAAAAACATTCAGCTTACTTCCGGTAATTTGAAAGTTGATAAGGGTAATATTGATGTGGCAGTTGGTAATATAAATATTGATCAAGGCAATCTTAAGCTTGGACAGGGGACGATCGAGATTAATAATAACGCAATGATCCGTAATCTCAATGCGGAGTTTTTGCAAGGCAAAACTCCGTCTGACTTCACTCTCGACTTCGTTGTTGAAAACGGTGATTCAACTAACCGTCTCGCTTTTTTCCACGGTGGCATTTATGCGAGTGATGGGGTTTTCGGAACCTTGGGCGTGGCTGGCGATGTCTCTATCGGCACTGAAGACGATAACGATAATACAGTAGCTATCTTTTCCAAAAAATTCGATCTCGACAAAAATGGCAATGTCA
>CAYHQI010000004.1:3627-19752 GCA_964358785.1 uncultured Candidatus Saccharibacteria bacterium | reverse complement strand
ACCGATGATCATGGCGGCACGATTGCCGCCACCGAATCCGCCGAATCCACCGCCGTAGCCGTACCCATCATAGTAACCGCCGGGGCCGTAGGCCCCAACGATCCTGTCGAAGGGCGCGTACGCCTGCCTGGCGTACCACTCGGCATTCACCCGGCCCATGCCGGGAATGCCGATAACCTGACCGACCGCTGGTGCCGCAACGAGCGCCACCAGAAAAACCGAAGCAAACAAAACTCTCTTTGTCATTGTCTTTTTCTCCTTGCCGGGGGTTGCCCGGCGATTTTCCTTTGCAAAGGAGATGAAATTAACTCTATGAACAAATCTAATACTTATCCGCGCCAAAACAGTTGCCTGTACCGAGCGGACTAAGCTTGGATATGTCAAAGACCTAACCTCATCTTGATGTATTAATTATAGCAAATTATAAGAGCAAAGTCAAGCACGAAAAAACCCTTATTTTTAAGGGGTTTTTCAATATGCGTATACCTCAAACCATACATCACAAGGTGGGTTATCTTAGCCCAACAGCATGCTCAACTTGTTTTAAACGCTTTTCGTGATCACCAATCTGCTCACGAGTATCAAGAGAGTATGCCAGCCGATCTAAACGTTTGTCGAAATGTTCTCGCTCATTCTTAAAACCATCGGCAATAATGCGCGCCAAACCATTGATCTGGCCGTCCATTCGCTTTTCTAAACCATTGATCTGTTTTTCAGTATGGTCTTTGAGTTCGACCTTTAATTTATTCAATTTTTTATCTAGATCATTTTGCATAGTAACCCCATAATAGCAATTGATAAAAAGGTGTCAACGCCACCACTAGTGCGGGTAGGAGGATTTGCACCCCCACGGCCTTGCGGCCACTAGCTCCTAAAGCTAGCGTGTCTGCTATTTCACCATACCCGCATTTTTAAATTTTTTCATAAAGATACGCCGTAATTTTATCTATTTTTTCGGATTTTAGCAATTTGAATTCCGGGTGTTTGGCCAGATCGATAGGGAAACTTGGGCAAAGAATTTTGGCGCCAACCCGTAGCTCCCCAGCCAATTTGGACGCCAACCGATCGACTAATTTTGGAAAGAGGTATGCGTAAACAAAACCGGTCCCGGATAAGTCGCTCTCAAAAAAACTTTTTTTGTTGACTTCGATTCTATCATCAAGATTGGATTTATAAATTTTCCATTTCGCAATCAGATACGGCCAGAGCGCAACTTCATAACCAATCGCTTTTTTCACTCCGAAGTCTTTGACTGCCGAGACTAGTACACGGGCATCGCCGCAACCCAAGTCGTAAAAAACATCATCAGCCGATAGACCGGCCCACAAAAGCAAAGGCCTCACGAACCGTCGCCTGATAGGCACATACGGCGCACCGTAAGCGTTAGAGACGATTCCCGACACAAGAATTGTAACCAAAACCGCTACCGCCAAAACGGCAATCACTAACAGCCACGTAATTAAAAATAGGCCGAGAAGCATTACCTTAAATTAAATCAAAACTATCCAACAATACAAATCCCGCCACAGGCGGGATTTGTATTGTTGGGCAAATCGAAGTTATTCCCCGGCGCCAAAGAAACTCCTTGTAACCAAGCCCGCGACTGTTTTCAAAATTACACCGACACCCAGCACAACCGCCGCACCAATTACACCATTTTTTATGGCGTCTAGAGCTTTTGTTGCCTTAGCAGGATCACCTCTTGCCGTCATATACTGAAGTCCGCCCCAAACTATATAGATCACGGCGATAATCACACCTATTACTATCAAGAAATTAGCGATTGTTTCTATCAGGGCTTTGATCTTACTAAGATCCACGGCTGTACCTTCGGGTAAGTTAACCGCAGCCAAAGATATAAATGGAACAGCTATCGTAGCCGCCACAATCCCCCATCTTGCAATTTTATTCATTTTATCCATAAAACACCCCCTTTCGATTAGTTCGTCAAGTTTTCAAGTTCATCAAGTTTATCAAGATAATAGTAATCCTAATAAACCCGAGGTGCCTGAATGGCTACTTGAAAAACTTTATAAACTTTAAAAACTTTTGACTGGCTCGTTTGCCTTAGCAGACGAGTGGAATAAACGAAAAATCTGTCACGCCAACCGCGTTGGCCACCGTAGCTATTATAACAGACACGCCCATTATTACCAGCAAGCCCAGTAGCACATGACTAAAGTTCTTCTTAGCGATAGTAAGGGCCGCCGGATCACCGCGGGCGTTCATAAAACGCAATCCGGCCAAAATAATAAAAATCACCATCAACGACACCGCCACACGACTTATCCAACAGACCAGGCCGTTTATAATCGCAAAAACATCCTGAATTGTCAGGTCGATGCCAGTCCAGCTTCCTTCACTAGGAGCTCCGCCTCCACCAGCACCTCCACCGGTATCTCCGCCGCCAACGCCACTACAGATAGGTGCCGTACAACTGGAGTTCTCGGGGGCACCGCAATCTATCTCGTTGATTATCCCATCGCCATCAACATCAACACAACCGCTAGGCTCCACCGGAAGCTCACCACAGTTGTTACCATCATCCAAACAAACGGAGCAGGTCCCGTTAGCGGGGTCTCCACAATCTTGCACATTGATGCAATTATCATTATTCGCGGTATCAGTACACCCGGCCGGCACTACGGCTTGTGCATTTCCTGCAAAATAAAAACCGATGATTAGCAACATTAAAAAAATCAATAATCTTTTTTTCAGTTTATAAGTCCACGAAGTTATAAAGTTCATAAAGTTAATCTTACTTGATGAACTTGAAAAACTTGATAAACTTTTAACTTTTATGTTACGGGTTTCTCAAACTCAATATACTCTGTATCAAACTTACAAACCCTTTGCCTATTAAGACAACCGCCAAACCGATAACCGCATACTTGAGCGCTTCCATACCCTTTTTAAATCTTCCCGGATCGCCGCCAGCAGTTAGCATCAATACACCCGCATAAATAATTATGATCACCGCGATCGGAATCGCCAGATTAAAAATCCAACGGCCGATAACATTAACTAGTTCTTCGAATGTATCTATCCCGATTGGATTTGGGATTTCAAAGTCTTGAGTACCGCCGCCGACACCAGCACAATTGGCGTTGGCGGAACAGGTATCCGGCCCGGGACCGGCCACACTGACGCAAGCATTATCTTGACAAGCCTTGTGGGTTTGGCCCGGCTGACCGCAAAGCGCACTATTTATTTGGACACAAGGAGCACTCGCTCCACAAACCGTATTTTTATTTGGTACTCCGGAGCAATCAGAACGATTAGCTCCCTGCGCACTGCAGGCATATCTGCCATTCGTAGCAACACAAGCATAGGTTGTATATAATCCGGCAGTAAGCTGGACTCTTTTGGACCCGCTCGTAGTAAGTATACTGCAACCGCCGGCTGTCCGATCACTACAATCTATGACCTGAGCATTAATGCTTAGAGTGTCGCCAACCACAAAAGCATGATCGGAAGGTTTTATTGTAACCGTTGCAGGCACGGCAGGACTGTTGGGCGCCAGATTTATTCTGACAACGCTCCACTTTGTACCTAAGGGATTAAGAGGGCCGGGCGGATTCTTAATGGGATCAATCCAAGAACCGAAGTCGTAATAAACATAAATTGTCCTGCTTTTGCAATATCCATCAGTATTAAAATTGCCCAGAGTAATCGTGCTGGAAAGGGTTAACAACTGGTTAAAAGGCGCGCTCGCCGGCGGACCAAACTGTATATTTGCCGTACAGTCGGCCAGTGCGGTTTTAGCGGGCATCAAAACAAACAAAAAACCAGCAACAAACATTCCAAAAACAATTTTTTTCCAATAGGAATCCATATTATTGAATTGCTGGCGGATTACTCGGCGGTAGCGGTGGCGGTAAATCAGCTCCGATTTTTCTTTTTTTAATTATAGCCCTACTAACCCAAATAACAACAGCGGCAATTACCACTCCGAGTGCAATTAAGATGCCTCGCAGTAATCCCCCGCCTTTGATTGGTAATGGGCTAGCAATCGGCTCCGACTTACAATCCGCTGGACAATTATTAGAATCTTCACCGACATCTTTGTTGCAGATACCGTCGTCATTGCAAAATGAGCTACCACCAACATTAAGAGTTAGCAACAACTGGCCTCGATCATTATAAAATTTGGTTTCAGAAGCATCAGCAAAATATGGACCCTTAATTGAAATCTTGCCTTTAGTAAATGTTGGATCGTTACGCTTGATATCAAATTGAAAGGTAGCCTCAACTACATTCTTTATGCTAATCACCTCGCCTCTGTACGGACTGCCGATGGTAATCGTTTCCGGCACAAATTCCTCTGCTATCAAATCATATTTAAATTCAAAATCCCTGTCAGCAACTAACCGGCCATTATCATAGTAGAGATGGAAGAGATAAGTATATTTACCTTCATCTTGCGCAGCGGCAAAAACCGGACTGCTGAAAACCCCAAAAAACAAGAACAGCGTGACTATGCTTAAAATAATTTTCCTGGCACTATTCATGGTTATCAATTGTTATTATAGCATGCTAAAACTTTAGGAGCGTAGTTTCTAGTTTCATCAAGGCCGGTATTGCATGTAGTTTGTCGCGGATTATCATAAAGGCACTCCCATTTTCTAACGGCACCTCCATCGCAACTTTTATCATTAGCACAATCACGACTTACTCCACAATTACCCGCACCAGCGTTATAGCCGGCGGCAATGTTACGTACATTAGCACCACAAGTTCCGCCTGCAAGCGATTGGAGAAAGTGAGCACCGATGCAAATACTCGCTGTGGCATTAGCGGCATTGGTCAGCCAATCACATGTTATATTCGCAGTAACACCGCATCTATTTTTAAAAGTGTTTGCTGTCGCCGGCTGCAATTGCATAAGTCCACAAGAGGGTGGTACGCTTCCAGATCTCGCCGAAGCATTACAAGACGACTCGTTAAACATGATGGCACGAATTAAAGACGCTGTCCTTACTCCTGATATTGATACTTGAGCCGCGGCTTGATTTATAGCCGCAGAATACTGACTACAAGCGTTTGCGGGACAGCTACCCGACGGCTGACAAAGATTAACTCCACTATATTTACACGTTAACTCTCCCGCCGCGACTACCCTGATACTCAACTGTCTTGTCGCCGTTAATTTTGTCGGAGTGGTTGAATCCTGAACTTGGACGGTAAAGGTATAGGTATTGGCGGTGGTTGGAGTGCCGGTAATAATACCACTAGCCGCAAGAATCAATCCGGGAGGCAAGTTTCCTGCAGTTTTAGACCAAGTGTATGGTGTTTGACCGCCAGTGGCTTGTATAGATTGTGAGTAGGCTGTGCTAATTATACCATCTGGCAAAGAAGTGGTAGAAATACTCAAGGCTGTCCCCGCCCCTGCCAATGTTTTAAACGTATTAGTAGATGAGACTGCTGTAAAATTGGCAGTTGTAGATTTAGCTCTGTAATTGTAGCTGGTATTCGGTGTTAGGCCGGTTACCGTCACACTATGAGTTGTAACTTGAGTATTGCTGATCGGCGTCAATGAGCCAAACGATGCAGTCGTGCCATATTCAACTTGAGAAGTTGAGGGCTTATCAGTTGTCCAAGTAATTGTGGCGCTGGTAGCGGTAATATTTGAAACGGCAACATTTGAAATGACAACTGCAGCCGAAGCCGCGACTACCCTGATACTCAACTGTCTTGTCGCCGTTAATTTGGCCGGGGTGGTTGAATCCTGAACTTGGACGGTGAGGGTGTAGGTATTGGCAGTGGTCGGAGTGCCGGTGATAATACCACCAGTTGAGAGAGAGAGGCCGGGTGGCAAAGAACCAGCGCTTATTGAATAAATATATAGAGGAGTCCCGCCACGAGCATTAACGGGTTGAGCATAAGCCCGACCAACTATTGCGTCAGATAAAGATCCGGTATCAATAGCCAAGGCGTTGTTCTGGGCCGTACACTGATTATCACAACTGGAAGTCGTGTATCTACCGCTAGGATCGGGCGCACAAGCATTGTTCGCATTACAAGAATATTTTTGCGTTATGGTAACACATTGAGCACAGCTTTCATTACCCGGAGCGCCACAGTCTCTCACATCTATTAAACCGTTGTCGTCAACATCGATACAACTAGCAGATGCGGGGCTAGGACATATATTATTACAAGTCGGTTCAATGTATTGACCGTTAGGATCGGCAACGCATTGATTGTTAGGGTCACAACCATACTTCTGAGGTTGAGCAGGAGTGCACTGACCGCCACAAGTCGGCTCGGTATATTGACCGCCAGCAGTAGGCATACAAACATTTAGCGAACTACAATTATACTTCTGCGTGGATGGTGGCGGCTGTGGAGCCGGTTGAATGCAGACAACCTTGTTCCAATCTTTAGTAAACGGACTGTTGCCGGCAATAGACTTAAGAACACTGTTGGTAATCATCCATGCAGTAAAAATTATAATCAGGCCCCAGGTCGTGTTTGTAAACATCGTCTTACCGGTAGCGACCCAGCCTGGGTTAGCGCCACCAAGCAAAATTAAAAATCCGGCTATAAGATATAGCAGGACCGCAATCGCCGGCACAATAGTAAAGAGCACGAAATTAATTACCTTGCTCATCAGAGTCAGCGTATCGCAAACCGTGCATATCTTAGTTTCATTTTCTGGGGTTGACGGATCGTCCTGCAATCTACCGCAAGACACCAATGCCGCATTCGCATTATAAATCGGCTGAAAAATCAAAACTGCCCCGAATAGAACGGCTCCGGTTATGATTAAAATTTTTGAGATTTTTTTGTTTGGCAATTTTTCTAGCTTCTAGAAATTGCTGCGTCGTAATCGCGACATCAACACGCTAACCTTATTCTCCGCCGCCTGCAGAGCCTCACGCACCGAAGCTCGTCCAAAATTAACCCCGTCTATCATCTCCGCGAATATGGTCTCAATCGCGGTGCTATCAACCTGATACCATGACCTAGCTGACAAAGCCTGTGTCGCAAAAACTCCCAAATCAGGATCTGTCTTTTGTTGCTCCAATAGATCGCGCCTGGCTGAAGGACGGTTAGAGGCATTCACATAGAACGAGTTACCCCTGGTAGAACTTAGATAGACCAGAAACTTCCAGGCGACTATCGAATTTTTAGATTGCTTGGAAACTGTCGGCGCCCAGTAGTTGGCATAATTAGCCGCTACCGGCGCACCGACTATTTGCGGTACTGGGGCTATGGCGAAGTTAAAACGCGCCGCCTTGTCTCTTATTGTTTTAATATGATGTGAGTAATTGAGCATCATCGCCACATTGCCGTTAACAAAAGCATCTATCGAATAGGATTGACTGTCATTCCAGGTGTAAACCTGCTTCGATGGGTTAGCAAAATCGGTATAGTATTGAAGGGCGGTTTCCCCTACATCGGCACCGCTAACAGACTTGGCAAAAGTAGCACTAGAATGATCATTGTTGGTCATCTTAACTCCGCTTTGAAGCATCAGAAGCGCCAAGATGTCAGTCGAACGGTTGATGTTTTTGGCGGTGCCGATAGCGGCGGCGGCTCTTGAAATATTGCCACGAGAGTCAAAAGACGTAAGCCCCTTCACGGCATCGTTGAATTCCTCCCAAGTCTTGGGTGGCGAAGTTATCCCCGCGGTATTAAAAAGGTCTTTATTGTAATAAAGCGCCAGCGTATCAATATATATCGGCAAAGCATAAATCTGTCCGCCAAGCATCAAGTCTTGAACGGCGACATCAACAAATTGTTCCTGGAATTCTTTGAGGGTAAGGAGCGGCTTGTCCTCACCCGATAATTTTTCTTGAGGCAACGGCTGGATCTTGTCGCTGTGCTTGGGCAACCAAGTATTATGCATCAACCAAATATCAGGACCGGTGCCGGCGGCAAAAGAATCAATTAATTGTTTTTCGTAATCCTCGAAGTTAAACTTACGATAAATTACGCGGATGCCGGGGTTGGTCTTATTAAAATCGGCAATAGCATCACTATAAAATCTGTCATCGTCAAAAGTTCCCCAAAATTGCAGGGTTACCGATTGAGAATTGCCTCCACCACCGATACTTCCCAATACCAAAAACAATAACAGTATGACCACCGCCAACCCCGCCACGCCGCCGATTATTAATAATTTTGTCTGGGACAAATTAGTTAAAAGTTCATCAAGTTAATCAAGTTTGTAAAGTTTAAGTTATAGGGTCTTGATTAATCCTGACAACAACTTACAGATTTCCAAAGATAAA
The DNA here is from genome assembly GCA_964358785.1 of uncultured Candidatus Saccharibacteria bacterium. Classification (GTDB taxonomy): domain Bacteria; phylum Patescibacteriota; class Minisyncoccia; order 2-02-FULL-40-12; family IGHO2-01-FULL-4-A; genus 2-01-FULL-44-17. Next base: position 11,512 of record CAYHQI010000004.1, on the reverse strand, counting down.
TCATAAATCTTTTTAAAATCTGCCTTAGAAATATATTTAAGCTCTAGCGCAACATAAGACATAGACCTCACTTCTCCAGCCGAACCCTTGGCTATGTATAAAAAATGCCTAAACTCATTATTACTTTTACGCTCAAAACCTTCGGCAATATTATTGCCTATGCTGATAGAAGCTCTCCTGATCTGGTCGCTGAAACTAAAATCACGATTATTTTTAAATAAGTGATAAATTATTAGCGATAATTCTTGCGCTTTTTTCCATGAAATTATATCCTCAAACTTTTCTATTCTCATAAACTTTATGAACTTGATAACTTTATAACTTGATAAACTTTAGTCCGTAATGAAAACTTCCGGCATCTATGGAACTGACGAATTGAAGGCCGTCACTACCAATCACCAGCTGTTTCATCGCCTCTTCGTCTGTTCTCAAATCATCCGGCGGACCAAAACCACCGGCTCCCTTCCGCCAGTCAATAACTATCAGGGTGCCACCTGGCTTAATAACTCTTCGGGTCTCATCCATAATCCTGGCCTTGTTGGAATTTTGAAAAAGTATATTGGCCAAAAGTACCATGTCTTGAGAGTCGCCAGCCAGACCGGAACTGCCTACTATCTCGAGATTCGATCTGACAGTCTGAATATTACCCAGCCCTTCCATTTTGGCCTTAGCACGCAATGTCTCAAGCGCTGGATTCATTAAATCAACCGCGGTAATCACCCCGCTATCTCCCACTTTTTTGGCCATAATAATCGTGAAGTAGCCGGAACCGGAACCAAAATCTGCCGCACGCATGCCTTCCGTCAAACCAAAACCAGCCGCGATACGCTCGGGGTCCATAAAACCGCCACTGCCCGACACATGTGCCACCGGCGACTCAAAATTAGTTGTATTCAACTGCGTTTCTATACCTACATTATAACACCCGCCGTCGCCAACAAAAAGCCACGTTGTAAACAATGCTCGCCATGGTGCCTTTTGTAAGTCCCGCTCAACCCCTATCACGAAATCAACATTCGGCTTTGACAAATATAACTCGCTCGTTTACGTGGAATCCTTCCGAGCTTTCCTCGACCTTAATTTGTGACAAGCACAAATTAACCCTCGCTATTAGCTAGGGCTTAACGGGTCTGCGGTCTCGGCTTTCCACTACTCGCTCGCCTTATTTGTTACCAAAGCCTGCCATGAATGATTTCTTAGACAGGGGTTGTGCCGGAATAAATTCACAACAAACACCGTGGGCTCGCTAGGTGATTCTCAGGATGAGCTAGCGAGTCCCTTGTCATTTCGAGAGTTCTGTCGAAGCCGAGCGGGCATGGTGTCGTGGTGTAATTTACGCAGAGCCCCGAAGGGGCGGGTGGTAAACTACACCACGACGAGCGAGGCGAGACAAAAAGTGTAGTGACTTTACGCCACGCTGGGGTCGTAAAACGGAACGTCTCGAGAAATGATGAGGGGCGAGCTAGCGCCATCAGACCACCACCACCGAGGCCACGGCATCGCCAGTATCCATCTTCATAATACGCACGCCCTGCGTGGCGCGACCGAGTACCGAAATACTGCCAAGTTCAGTACGAATAACTTGGCCCTTGCGCGAAACCGCGATTATCTCTTTGTTTTCTTCACTAGTAACATGGGCCGAGACCAAATCACCGGTTTTGCTGGTAATCTTGGCGGTCAGTATCCCCTTGCCACCGCGTCGTTGAATTTTATAAGCCGCAATGTCGGTACGCTTGCCATAGCCATTAGCCATGACCGCGAGAAGTTTCAGGTCGGAACCGGCCTTGGAAGATATAACTTCCGCGCCGACAATCTTTGCGCCGGCATCGAGACGCATACCGATAACTCCGCTGGCACCGCGACCCATCGGCCGGACATCTTTTTCTTTGAACCTAACTGCCGAACCGTCTGAAGTTACCAGCATCATCTCATCGGAACCGGAACTTATCTTGACCCATTTAAGTTCATCGTCTTTTTTTAATTTTATCGCGACCATTCCGTTCCGCCTGACATTGGAAAACTCATCAATAGCAACTTTTTTAATAATCCCGTTAGCCGTTACCATCACCAGATAGCCGGTTTTTTCAATTTTTTTAGAAACCGGTACGATGGCAGTAATCCTGTCCTGTGGCGATACTTGCAAGAAATTAACTATGGCCTTACCCTTTGCTTGTCGCAACGATTCAGGCACTTCATAACCTCGCGTCTGATATATCTTGCCAGAATTAGTGAAAAACATCAGATTGTCATGGGTATTGGCCACAAAGAATTCACTCACGGCATCTTCTTCTTTGGTCGCCATGCCAACCAGTCCCTTACCACCGCGCTTTTGCGAGCGTAGGGCGTCCGGCGGCATGCGCTTGATGTAGCCGCCGTAAGTCATCATAAACAGCGATTCCTCTTCTGGGATCAATTCCTCATCTCCTATCTCTTTAAGCGCTGATTTAATTACGCTGGTCCGGCGCGGGTCGGCATATTTATCTTTAATCTCCTGAAATTCTTTTTTAATAACGGCCAGCATTTTCTTGGGATGAGCCAAAAGATCCTCAAGATAGGCGATCAATTCTTTCTTTTCTTTTAACTCGTCATCAATCTTTTTGCGCTCGAGTCCGGCTAGCGTCTGCAAACGAATTTCAAGAATGGCAGTGGCCTGTCGATCGCTAAATTTAAATTTCTTGATTAAGTTACTGGAGGCGTCTTCTTTGGATGCTGACTTCTTGATCAACTGGATTATTTCATCAATGTGGTCTAGCGCCTTCTTGAGGCCTTCGAGAATATGGGCACGCTCCTGCGCCTTGCGCAGATCATACTGGTTCCGGCGGCGCACCACAACCTGACGATGTTCAAGAAACTTCTCGAGCATACTCTTGAGATCAAGGGTTTGCGGCTGAATACCGTCGACAAGGGCAAGCGCATTCACATGGAAAGATTTCTGAAGTTCGGTGTATTTGAAAAGTTGATTTAAAACCTTGCGAGGAAAGGCGTCTTGCTTGAGGTCTATCGCTATACGCAGACCGTCCCTGTCTGACTCATCACGAATGTCTTTGATACCGTCAACCTTTTTCTCCTTAACCAAATCGGCAACCTTCATAATCAATTCTGCTTTGTTAACCTGATAAGGAATCTCGTTAACGATAATCTGGAAGCCTCTTTTCTCCGACTCTACAATCTCGGTCTTGGCGCGCATAACAATCGGTCCCCTGCCGGTTGCATATGTCGTCAAAATATCTTTCTCATTGTAGATTGTGCCTCCAGTCGGGAAATCCGGCCCTTTAATGAACTGCATCAAGTCGTTAACGCCAGCATCTTTATTATCAATTAAATGCATTAGGCCATCCAGCACCTCGCCCAGATTGTGGGGCGGGATGTTGGTCGCCATGCCAACGGCAATACCCATTGAACCGTTGATAAGTAGATTGGGCACGCGAGATGGTAGAACAACTGGCTCCTGGTGCGTAGCATCATAGTTATCTCTGAAATCAACAGTTTCTTTTTCTATATCGGCTAGAATCTCTTCGGCAATCGGTGCCATTCTCGCCTCCGTATAACGCATCGCGGCCGGAGAATCCCCGTCGATTGAACCCCAATTTCCTTGACCATCCACTAATGGATAGCGTAAGGAAAAGTCTTGAGCCATGCGAGCTACTGAATCATAAATAGCAGTATCTCCGTGAGGGTGGTAGTTGCCCATAATATGGCCGACAATTTTGGCAGATTTAACAACTTTAACATTGTGCCGGAGCCCCATGTCGTGCATTGAATATAAAATCCTGCGGTGCACTGGCTTAAGCCCATCGCGGACGTCAGGCAAAGCACGCGAAACAATTACGCTCATCGCGTAATCAAGATATGATTCCTGCATCTCCGTGACTATTTCACGGGGCTTGATTGTACCGTTCAAAGTTGCCATCTTTATAAAAGCGGCTAGCCACTAGGGGGTAGGGGCTAGCATAAAAAATGATAATAATTCTGCCTAAACCTTTTAGGGCCTGGACAAACCTTTTTCTTCGAAAATATTAGGCTTCTCCGGGGTTAAGTACGAGACCTCCTCATTTAAAATTCTTCCATTGGAATCGAGCTGTTGCTGTATCATTTTTAACCCTTTCCTCGTGGCCTCAAATTTAATCGCCGTCGTTTTTCCAGTTCTATCCGTCACATAAGTTTCGGCGGATGCGAATGGAAGCGGCTTAGTTGTATAACTATCCCCGCCACTGGCCATTTGGTTAATGGGTACGCCGGTATCTATTTCCGTCCTATAAACTGAATCTCCCATTTTCAACGTAATTTGTTTTTTGACATTTTCAGATGAAGTACCAGTTTGTGGGACGTTGTCGGTAATTTTCGCTTCCATCATGACGGGCTTTAGAATTTCTGTCGTGCCTTCGTAGGCACCTACAGCCAGCATCCCGCCTAAAACCATGTTTCTCATTGTCCGCCACGCCCAATTCTTTTTTTCGAGACCAACCTCTTTTTTAGGTTCCCGTTTATTTAAGTCTAGCCTCTCCATTTTTTGCGTTTCTCTTGTTTGCCGAATGTTGCATTAATGTCTCTTCCTATTAATGCAGTTCCGACAAAAAAGAATTATTAGGTTATTAAAAACTATTTGTCTTCTGACAGGGGCAATGTTTGCGGTGGCAATTGTTCTTCAGGTGCGGATTGCCCATTATTCACGTCCACACTCTGCTTGGGCCCGGCCAGCAATTCAGAAATGTTGGCTCGCAGATCGTCCATCGTAGCAAAAATGGTTGCAAAAGGCAAGGGCTGTTTGGGTTGGTTTTTTTCAGCCAATGCCCGCACCTCTGCTTCTTCGGGATGAAGCAAGGCAACAAACTGCTTGGTGGTCTGACGGAACCAAACGAAACCTACCACCGAAAATGTAATAACCACCATCGTCCACATAAAAACATGTCGGATATGTTCTGGCTGTTGGCGGATTTCGTCTAAAACACTTCGCATCTCGAGTTCATAAAGTTTATAAAGTTATCAAGTTTATAAAGTTAATTTACTTTACGAACTTGATGAACTTGATGAACTTTCGACTAGCTCATAACTTGAAAGTTATGAGCTTCATTTCTTCCGTCGGCAGATTCTTAGCTGCAATTTTGTATATCTCAACTTCTTCAGGCTTAATTCCAATCTCTTTTAGAAACTTTTGCGGGCCGTCAATATCTATATTCAGGCCGTCAACCTTATAATGCATCGGCACTATAATTTTCGGCTCTATCTGCTTAACAACTTCAGCGGCCTCCTTACCATCAATTGTATACTTTCCGCCCACCGGAATAAAGAGAATGTCTATGTCACCAATAGCCTCCACCTGCTCATCGGTCAGCTTGCCCTGGCCCAGATCGCCCAAGTGGCAAAGCCGCATGTCTTCCATCCTGATTAAATAGATTGTGTTTAGCCCGCGCTGGGTGCCCTGCGTATTGTCGTGACAAGACAGTATCCCTTCAACGTAGACGCCCAATTTCTCATATTCGCCGGGTCCGCGGATTACAAAAGATTCCGGCGGTGCTCCATCAATGTTATTGTGATCGTAATGCTCATGGCTAACCAAAAAAATATTGTCATTAAGGCGGGGTGCGCGCAAACCGATTTCCTTGGAAAACGGGTCCACGAGCACGCTCGTTCCCTTCGACTCCAGCCTAAAACACGATTGTCCATACCAGGTGATGTTCATCCCGTTAGAAGTAGCAATGCCGGCAATGTCTTAAAATTAAACTAAGATTGCTGCGCATGCTTGGTTAAATGCTAGGTTTTGTTTACTAACCCGTTAGGGCTACTTCTAACGGGAGTCATATCCTTTATTAAATTATAGCAAAAAATTGAGTTCTACGCCATAGTGCTTTCTGGGGACTTCAAAAATCCCAGCGAAATTTTTTCATCCGTTGCTCTTGCCGCCATTTGTCAAGATGTTCGTCCGCCAGCTGGCGGACTCAATCATTGACAAAACCATGCTGGCGGCAAACGCAGCGGCCCCATAAAACACTATGACCTCCGCACCCTTTTCTACTTACCAATGCTAACTATGACAATCACTTGATATTTTTGCGCGAGCTAAAAATTAAAAAAGGAATCTTGCGGCATCACCGTTTCTTGCCAAATTGAGCTTTAAGTGCTAAGCTTTTCCTACTTATGGAAATCAGCTCTCAAATTAACGGGGATGGGTTTTCGATGAAGGACTTGCTGGCCAAGTCAGGTTTTGATTTGCCAAAGATTGGCGACGTAATAACCGGCGATATTATAAGTATCAGCAAAAATGCGGTCATGATCGATTTGGGCTCGCTTGGCACTGGCATTGTTTATCCCGGCGAATTTTATGATAATCCCAATGTACAGAAGGTGCTCAAGTCGGGCCAGACAGTCTCGACCATTTTGCTCGATATCGAAAACGAGGATGGCTACCGAGAGCTGTCGCTCAAGCGTGCACAGATGACCACCGCCTGGGAAGATATTAAAAAGAAAAGGGATAGCGGCGAAATCATAACAACTAAAGTGATCAACATTAATAAGGGCGGCCTTATCGTTGAGGTAAATGGCATTCAGGGTTTCCTGCCCCTGTCTCAACTGTCTCCCGAGCATTATCCCAAGGTTGAAGGCGGCGACACCACCAAGATCGTTCAGGCACTTCAAAAACTTAGAAATCAAGATATACAAATTAAGATCTTGGACTTCTCCGAAGACGAGAATCGTCTGATAGTATCGGAACGAGCGATCAACGAAGCCCAACTTAAAGAAGAGCTTGCCAAGTTCAAGGTCGGCGATATTGTTGATGCTGAAATCACCGATGTGACTGATTTCGGGGTATTCGCGGCAATCGCAATTACTAATACCCAACCCGCTACCAACGAACGGCCAGCAGAATGGACGGAAGAACAAAAATTAAAGCAGCCAGAATTGTTAGAATCTGCTTCGCCCGAAATATCCTCTGAAGACAATCAACTACTTACTAAAATCGAGGGATTAATACATATTTCAGAGATTGACTGGAAGCTGGTGGAAAACCCGCGCGACTTCTTACAAACAGGACAAAAGATCAAAGCCAAAGTAATCAGCATTGAGAACGGCAAAATCTCTCTCTCACTCAAGGCACTCAAACCTAACCCGTGGGAAGGCGTCGAAAACAAATATCAGGTAGGTCAGACAATTGAAGGCGAGGTGCTAAAAATAACCAACTACGGCGTTTTGGTAAGACTGGATGAGAATTTTAATGGCTTCTTGCCTCTTTCTGAATTCGGCGAATCCACACCGGCCAATGCTCTACAGTCCGGCGATAAAATCAGAGTCGCTATCGTATCAATAGACGCGAGGGATTATAAGATAATACTTACTCTGCAAAAACCATGACTTCCGCGCTTGAGCCACCAACTATTAAAATAGCGTCTCGTTCACAAGTCTCACGAGGTCCGATTAAATTAAAACCCACCCAAGTACACAAAACAAAAAAAACTTACAATCGTAAAAAAACCAAAGTCGAACTTAAGTCTCTCACAAAAACCGCCCCGTAAACGGGGCGGTTTTTGATTACAAAATTTATGAAAATAGTGACCGTACGCGGCGCACACGTGTTAGGCGCCGCGTACGGGTTAGAGCCGACGGTATCTACTCTGTCGGCTCGGTTTCTGACTCCGGCGACCCCGAGGTCTCAACCCCGAAATCTTCCGCCGTAAGCTCTCGCTCGGCAATGTTGCCGAGCGCAATCTTCCCCCGCGTGGGGGAGATGAAATCGATCCGTCGCCCGAGGTGGCGGATCGGCATTCGCGTACCCCACACTCGTAGTGGGGGGTACGCCTCTTGGGAATCTTTAGTACCAAGAGGTGTTATGTTGTCCATGATTGACAACCTCCTCTTTTTAATATATCATATAAATAGCTAGGAATCAAGT
>CAYHQI010000004.1:0-3527 GCA_964358785.1 uncultured Candidatus Saccharibacteria bacterium | reverse complement strand
CATGATTGACAACCTCCTCTTTTTAATATATCATATAAATAGCTAGGAATCAAGTTCGCAGACCATTAACAACAAAAATAAAGAAAAGGAGACGAAATGTACGACCATGCCAAGGCAGTGCAGTTTTTGTTTGCCGAACTCGGAGCAAAAGCAATAATAATCCGGTCATTCCCGGATCCGGTTGCGGCAATTCGCCCGGAACAAGATGGGTTTCTGATGGCAACAGACTTCGATCAGTCCGTGGAACTTGAACTTGCGATTAAGGTTCCCAAAAACAGAAATGTACGGGGAATCGTAGTCCGAAGCTTCAAAGAGAATAAACCGATTATTCCTAAGGCCGATAAGGCCGGCGTAGACAAAGTCTACCGCATGTTCCGGAAAACGGTGAAGAGTCGCCAAACAAAAAATGAAACGATGTCCACCAAGCATGATGTCAACGGTATCCGCTTAGTGCTCACGGAAAACAATGTCTTCCAAATGTGGGAAATTGCCGTTCCAACCAGAATCGTCGGCCCCACTGCGAATTTTTTCCTCACAATCCAGAGGTTGTACAAAGCGACAATGTACAATCTTAACGGGCGAATCTATATGCCCGAGCACGAGTACGCCGGCCATAAAGAATGGACGGACCTGCAAAAGCTTCTTGCCGAAATGGTAAGTATGGAAACACTGCCGAAAATTGACAAGCCACTGGTAACACCTGCCGTATCGCCCGTCGTCAATGGTACTCACAAGGTGATGTTTTTCTGTCTTGCCAGCGGCTTGGGCTTGGCTCAAACCAGCCAAGGCCCGGCTTTTATCCACTGGAAGGAACTCCCCTGCGATGACAGATTCGCTTGCATAAGTGAGAATCAGCTGATTGGCGGCAACATTGCCACCACCGAAAAGGGATTGCAGTTGAAAAATATCAGACTGACTGATTAGCTGTAGGAAATAGGAAGGTAGAACATGCGAAAGAAACCAAAAAATAATCACCAATCTTATCACTACGACCTAGACCCTCATTCGCTTGCCATTATCGGGCAAGCTCGCGATGCAATGCAGACGGGTCGATCGCTAGAAACACCTCCGCCATTGCCGACCGTCACCATCCTAACATCAAAACCATTCTTCACGTCCACATTTAGCGCGCCGACGCCAAGCGAAGCAATTATGATTATCGCCAGATTTGAAGCAATGCCGAAAACGGAAGAAAAAATAGTGATCATTAAAGATTACGACAAACCAACTCTTGGCTTTCCGTTCGGCGGCGTAGAAAACGGCGAAAGTAATAGCGGTATCATTGATAAAGATAAACCGCAAGCATGCAGGCGGGAAATTCTGGAAGAAATCTTTGGAGTCCCCGAAAATGAATTCTCCGAAGACAGGGCCCAAGAACTGGGTATCGTCATAACCGAAAGTGACTTCATTGGTAAAATACAAAAAGCCCCCGACCATACCGTTTATGTTTACGCGCCGATACTACCGGCCAGTTGCCGCCCAAAGCTCAAACACGGCAAAGAACAGCAAGCCGTCTTAGTGGTTAGCGCCTCAAAGATTGATCAGTACATTGAAGAGGGCATCTTTCTTGATACCCACGCGAAGGGCTGGGAAATGTTCAAACAACGTTTTTATAAGTAGACTGCGCAGGCGATCCGCAAGGATCGCCTCTTTATTTTTATTTTAATGTAAAAGCCCCATACCTTTCGGTACGGGGCGTGGGTCAGATTGAAAATAGAAAGAAGATTACGATAATGAGATCACTGTATTCCGTTCGCCATGTATAATCTGTCGGCTGAACGGCATGAATAGGCTGGCTGCGACAGCCTTATTTTTTTGGACTCCGTGAGTTAGAACGATCCTGTCAAGCAACTTGCCGTGCCGGCAATTGACGATGTCCTGCAAGAAGTCCACAGTTTTTTCCATTGGGCTATGGGCACTCAACGCAAAGTGGTCGATGCCAGCCTTTACAGAAAACAACTTTGACGACTGGCTTTCCCCTATTTTCAACTTCACATTCCGGTGCTTGCTATCCTTTTCAATCTTATTGCCGACTTCCACCAGCTTCTTGCCGTTGGATCCGGGAGCAAGCCAAGAGGTAAAATAGAAGTCAAAGTCCTTGCGACGTATTCCGGTTTCCAGATAGGCAACGATTGGGCCAAAGTCGCCCATACCGCCGGTTGTTGCTACCACGCACGGTTCCGAACTATTGATCAGGTGATCGCGATGGTTAGCACTTTCAACCGGTAGAATCCCACTGCTTTCGCCAAGCTTAGGCATCTGGTTGTCCCGTTCTGTCCACCGATTCTCTTGAAATATCCGATAGATATGACGGCCGACACCGTCAATATAAACGCGTATTCCGGCTTTCGCCAGCCACACAGCGACATTCTGGATACGGCCGGTGCCAAAAGCCGCGATTATCTCTTTGCGACCCTTGCCAAGGCCCTCGCGGACTCTTTCAATGAGTCGCGAGACTTCCTCGTCAACCGTCGGTTTTACTCTTGAATCAGTAGTCAGCGATCCTAAACCATAAGTTAAATCTGTTCCCCAAATTTCATCCGGTATCCATTCTATTGGCCAGCTCTGGGATGGCAGAAGCGACGCTTGAGTTACCGGCTGATTGTGCCAGCACTCATCGCTGGTGAAGTAACCTTTCTTGCCGGAAGCAAGTGGAATAACAATCCCACCATTTCCCGGAATGTGGCCGCGTTGTGGAATGTAAACTTTTAATCCCGGTAACATTTCAAACTCGCCCGGCTCTGGGATTACAACCAGACGGCCAATGGCATCGGCCGCGTTAAAGAGATCGAATTGAGGATGGTTTTTTAGACCATCGTTCAAAACTATCGGCATAATCTGTGCAGTCTGGGGGCTGCAATAGATTTTTGCTTCGGGTTCAAGATAGCCACCGGCGCAAAGCGCGCCGACAGATCCGATGTGGTCAACGTGGCCATGAGTCAAGAATACTCCGTCAATCTTTTTTCCGTCATTCAGAAGCGAGAAGTCCGGGGTCGGGCCAATTCCGCCCATTCCCAATTCATCCTCACGGACGAACTCCATCCCGCAATCAACCATAATTCTGTAAGGCCGGGAACCGGCCATGGTATCAACTACTGAACACTGCTGCCCGATCGAACCGGTTCTTGTTGACCCGCCATGGATCATTAATTTTTCGTATTCCACATTTTCTCCTTGTTATTTTTTGTGTATCTAGTGTATTTAATTGTTAGAGATCAAATGAGAAAAATCCTTTAATTTCTCTCACTTAGGCTCTACTTTCTTTAATTCTAGCACCCCACTTGACATAAGTCAAGCACTTTGCTATACTGTATTTGGATGATGAAAGTGCGCTCCACGTGGGCACTTCGTCATATCTTTGAAAAAAAGGAAAAACAGTGAATACTAACCAAGGCCAGCCGGCGGCCCAGAAGCCGGCGACGACCGATCACGAGTCCGCTTTCCTCAAGAGGAATGCAGCGCTTATCAATGACACCGCAAAGGTGTACGGGCTGGCCAACAAGGCCACGCCCGAAGAATGGAGCAGG
>CAYHQI010000003.1:0-20307 GCA_964358785.1 uncultured Candidatus Saccharibacteria bacterium | reverse complement strand
TCAAATCCGACTTCCATTCATAGCTTATCACGCTCATTTCTATGTGTCAATCAGAGCGTTTATAGGCATGGTTATTTTAGCCTCATACCGTTAAGCCGGAATCTCGCTCAATAGCAAAATCGGCTAGGCCCAGTTTTAGGAGATTATCGTTGTATTTTCTAATTATTGAGGTCTCGATCGAGCGGGGATGAAATTCCAGTTGCTCGTCATTAAACACTACTCTACCGCCTGACTGTTTGGTAACTGGGTTACTGGCGATTCTTTCTTTTTGTGTTTTTCGAGCTATTTTTTCCAAGAAATTGCCCAATCGTGAACTATCAAGTAAATGTTCCACAAGCCTCACCAAGAGCTTAGAGGCCGGATCTCTAAGCTGTTGGTTTTCTTCTGACCGGCCTAGATTCCAATTAAATACATAACTCGACACCCAGGCGTTAGATTTTTTAAAATCCTCAATCAGGTCGGGGCTATAAATATACATCGGCGCCAGACTGGCATAAGTTTGGGCAGTATAAATACTCTTGAAGAGAATGAAAAGCGATTTGTCGGTTATATAATGATTGGGACAAATTTTGTCGGGAGCAATTCGGTCGCTTGCGCGACGGCGAATCCTAAATAGCGACAAAACCACCGTTATTAAAAACCGGGCTAACCAAATGCGACCATTCCTTATCACAATCAAAACATCAAGATCGCTCAATTCATCAGTATTATTCATGGCAAGCGATCCTGAAGCAAACACCGCTCGTAGATATGGCACGAATTGCAACCATCGAATCGCACGCTCGGCCTTGCGCCATTTGTACTTGGCGATTTTTTCGTGCTTGAACCGCAAGGGCACCAAATACTCCCGATCAAACAGAAAGTAATACTCCCCCATCCGATTGGTCACCCCATCAAGCACAAGTTGATCCAACTCTTTAATAATTTCTTCGAGTTTGTAGTTCGTAGTTTGCTCGCCTCGCTGAAGCTTTGATGAAGCGGGTAGTTTGTAGCCGTATAGATGTTTAAAATTAATCAACCGCGCCAAAATTTCCTCCGCCTTCAACGGCATATCCAAAACATCATAATAGGCTAGGGTTGCCAAAATGTTCTGTCGTAGTTGCATGCCGATAAGCTAGCATAAAACAATCCAAACAAAAAAACCCGCAAAGCGGGCTTAATTATTGGATAGCGCAAATGAGAAAATATCGGAACCGGCGGCGATAGCCACATACTGTTTACCATTAACAGCATAGGTCATCGGCGAGGCGAAAATCGGACGCCCCATAGCGAATTGCCATAGCTTGCGACCTGAAACTGCGTCCAGGGCAATTAAATGGCCGCCGTCATCACCGGCAAACACCAGATTGCTGGCAGTTGTCATCGTGCCGGCGGTCATCATGCTTGGACCGGGCATCGGATATTCCCATCGCGTATCGCCTGTTTGCGGGTCAATTGCTCGAAGATAGAACTTACCCTGTTCGCTTCCGCATTGCTCGAAGGCCGTTACATAAAATAGTCCGGTTCTGGGATTATACGACGGCGACCACCAGTTGGTGGCACCGCGTATCCACGGACACATATTTGAGGACGCGGCATCAAACGACTCCATTCCCAGCATAACAATAGGCTGACCCTTGGCATTCAAGCCATTAGCCCAGGTATTTTTTTTAACAAACGGCTTAGCCAGTAATAGTTCGCTCGTTGTCCGATCTAAAACATAGAAAAACCCATTGCGGTTGGCCTGTAATAATACTTTCCTTGGTTGACCGCGCCAATTCATATCAACTAAAACCGCAAATGCGACGCCATCCCAGCCGTGCGCATCATTTGGTGTAAACTGAAAATACCATTTGAGTTTTCCGCTATCGGCGTCAAGCGCCAACATACTATTGGAGTAAAGGTTATCGCCGGGTCGCGAACTTTTATCGAAGTGCGGCCATGGATTCCCAGTTGGCCAATAAATGGTGTTAGAATCGGGATCATAAGATCCGTTCAACCATGGAGCGGCGCCGCCTCGGCTAATATCAAAATTCTCACCCCAAGTTTCAGAACCGAACTCGCCACGACCCGGCACAGTCCAAAAACGCCACAGTTCCCGACCGTCATCAGGGCTAAAAGCGGCTACAAATCCTCTGATTCCGTTGTCACTGCCGGAAACACCGACAATAATCTTATCTCTCAAGGCCAGCGGCGCCAGGGTGGCGTAATAACCTTTTTTCTGGTCCGCATACTTTTTATCCCAGATAAGCTTGCCGGTTTCTTTTTCAAGAGCAACCAATCGACAGTCCTCGGTTACAAAAAATAATTTATCATTCAGTAGAGCAACGCCACGATTAATCCCCGACCGAGGATTCTCGTTTATAGTCCAAAACCAGATTCTCTCACCGGTTACGGCATTCAGAGCATGAACCTCGTTAACGTTAGTCGCATACATAATGCCGTCATAGACCAGAGGCGTTGTTCTCAAATCTACCGAACCCTTAATTCCATAAATCCACTTAGGTACCAATGAGCTGATATTCTTAGAATTAATTTGTGCTAGCGGGCTAAAACGAGTGGCTTTGTAATTCCCGGCATAAGTAAGCCAGCCATTGCCTGGACTGTTTAAAATTTTTTCGTAAACAACGGTGCCGATAACAGACCCCATAACAGCTTCTTGTTTTTGATTAATATCGCTGGTGCACGACATCAAGAAAAATAGCAAACCCAGCATAACACTTGTCATAGCAAACAGTCTTTTTTGTTCCACGGGGCTCCTTTTTTAAAATAACTTGACGATCTTGTTGTACCATTGTTTTAGATTTAAGGCAATACCGCAAAAAGAAAACCCGCAAGGCGGGTTGTTGGTTGAAAAAAAGCTAACAGCTAACTCTGACACTTAACTTTGCATTCGCATAATGTCGCGTGGCAATAATTACGACATTTTATATCTTCGGATTCTTGCGGCGGCTTGCATTTGTCATAGTCAGGAGAATATTTGCCCCAACAAGGACAGTCACGCTTAATATTTTTCGATTTGTCATCGTAATTATGACATTTGGTTACGCCCGCTCCGGGCGCATGTTGGATCGGGGTATATTGTGCTGACGCATTCCTACAGCAACTATGATTTTTGTCGGCCTCTACTGACTTGGGTTTCTGGGCGGTGCTGATAATGCTGAAAAAAGCTAGCGCGAGTATTCCAACGCGATATCTCAATCTCATGGTTTTCTCCTTTTTCCGTAATCTGTTTGTCAAAGAAATTATACCTAATATAGGCTAGCAAATTTAATAAAATATGGCAACAGTTTTCCCTAGACTTTCTTTATCATGAAAACTACGACAAGCAAAGACACGACCAGAACTTCCCACCAGATATCGCGTCCCTCGTCAGCATAAACGAGGCGGGGCAGAGTCGAGCGATTGTCGCTAACGGCATCGCGAAGAAAATCTCGCAAGCGTGGCAAGGCGCCCTCTGATTCAAGGGCGAATGATTTGCCGCCCGTCCAGTCCGCGATAGCGTCTAATAGTTTCATCTGAAGCGCGGACTTAATAGTAAGTCTTTCCTTTTTATTGGGATCGTTTACATTGTAGGCCTGAACGGTTACCTCTTTGCCTGTCTTGGTACCGACACCGACGGTATAAAACTTTATCTTCCGTTTGGCCAGCTCTCTTAGCTCTGCCGCGAACTTACTCCCGCCTTCATCATTGCCGTCGCTGAACATAATGGCAATACGGTTATGATTGCGCTGGGCAAGATTAAACTTCCAGCGATTTTCTTTTGTAAAGCCGTCCATTTTGTCTATACTTTCGGACGAATCCTCCAGCACACCGGCAAAATCAGTATCCAATTGCATCTCTTCTTCAAAAATTTCTGGGTGCGAAATCTCAGCTACTTTCGATTTAAAATCGTCAAGGTCTTCCGAGAGAGGCATCCGCCACCTAGATTGCCCGGCAAAAATAAAAAGAGTAACCCTATCCCCACTTTTTAATGTGCCACTGTTTGCCAGATCAATCGCCGCTCTTTTAACCACCTCTAGGCGCGACGGTTTCAGATCGTCGGCCTTGGTAGAATAAGAATCGTCAATCAATACCAGCACGTCTATGCCGCCACTCGGACTTAATTTGTAGCCGCTTTGGATCTTGGGGCCTGCCAAAGCCAAAATTGAAATACCGCACACAACTATCGCCAATGGCCAGATCAAATCCGGCCCGAACAGCTTATATATTGAGTATTTAGACTTAGCGGGCCGGAATCTTTTCTTTATCAAAACAACTACCAATATCGTCAAGGCCAGCATCCAAAGCAAATGTCCGAATACAAAATACGAGGGCTCCCCGAAACGAAGCCCGTCCCAATATTGTTTGAGATTCCAGTTTGTCATCCTGGCCTCCGTGTGCCAGGTTGCGATTTGGCATCTTTGGGCGGGCCTAAGATTTTGAGATCTTCTAAGCCCTTACCCTTAAGACCATCGCCCTTATCGTCGCCAAGACCCTTTTTGCCTTTGCCGCCCTCGCCTAAAACCAGGCGGACTTTTACCGGCTTGGGGCCTAAGGCAGCCGCTCGAGCCGCAGGATTAGTAACTAAATCGTAATTCCATTTGGGCGGCAGAGTGCCGGCCGGATCGCTTTTGATTGCCCTCTCATAGTCGTCTTTGGTTGAGGCCGCCATATCATCGGCCTTCTTTTTTTCTTCTTCTTTCAGCTTGGCGTCTTCCAGCGTCAGGGCATGACGAAAGTCGCTTTGGGCAATCCGCCACTTGGCGTTACCGCGCATATAATAAGCCCAAAAATTATCCTCATATTTTAGCCGTTTGTCTACCCGATCAGAACGGCCGGTCAGAGAATCAAAGGCGACCTCATAATTCACGGCGTTTTTGAAAAGATATTTGCTAGCGACCCAATCCAGTTTTAATGATTTCAGCTTCGCGTTGAGATCGTAAAAATACTGCAAATCCTTCAGTCCCTTTCGGGCCGCTAACTGTTCGTCTCTTGATATGGTGCCGCTGAATGAGTCAAGTTTTTCATAAAACTGTCCGACAGAAAAAGGCCAAAACCAAATAAAAAATAACGTCGGCACCATGACTATCGCGATCAAATACCTGAACCACGTGAATCTTCTAGTTTTGGTTTCCATTTTACCCCCCCATTTTCTAAAATTGACAACGAACTGACTATTTACGAATATATGCTTAAATAAAAAACTGCGCAAGACGCGCAGTCAGAATATCAAACAATTCGGTGAACCCACCACAATAACAATCGCGAGACGATTGCTGCCACAAACAGCATCAAAGAAACCATCAACGGCAAGCGATAAATACGATTTTCTATAATATGATCTTCAGTGCGAGCTATCGAACCATGTAGGATATCAAGTCGCTCTTTGATTTTGGACAAAGCATATTGATCTGTCGCCAGCCAGTAATCACCGCCATAGGTTCGGACTTGTTTAAGCAATTGCTCCGGCAATTTGATCTTGGGTGAACCTTCACCCCATAATTTTGTTTCTATGTCCCGGGGGGGATCTAGAAAAACAAGGTACGGCACTATGCCTCTTTTTTTCAACTCCTTGAATTGAGGCTCCGGGTCCTCTTCAGATGCACCATCAGTAATAATAACCACCGACCTTCTTTTTATTGAAGGGTTACGAGCGATTGCTTCAGATATCTTTTTATCTCCCCTAGTCTCAAATAGCTTAACCATGGCTTGAAGGCCCAGAAAAAGATTGGTGTCGCCGCCGAAAGGTATTTTGGTGAATTCCTTAAGTAAAAAGATATCAGGAAAAAGTTGTGGAGTGCTTGGATCGGCAGTAACTATCGGCCCGTGATAAATGCTGAACAACAAGCTATCGTTATCATTGGTAAAATCGGCAATCAGCCAGGGATTGCTGGCAAATATCACATAGGCCGCTCGGTCCTTTTTGTCCTTTCTGTCGGCAACCAACTGCAAAAGAAAATCCTGGATAATCTCTCCTCTAACTTGTTTGCTGTTTTTGAAGCGCCAGCCCATAGAAGCGGAGGTGTCCTTCAAATAGCCGATTTCTCTGGCTTCGGTAAATTGAGTTTGACGACTTGAGGTGGTGTATGGATCGGCAATGGCTATTAATAAAAGTACGATTGCCGAGATTAACAAATATTGGGGGATACAGCCAAGGACAGTGATCGTGAAGTCCGGTTTATCTTTAGCAGTAATCAGATAGCCAGAGTGCTTAAGATGACTTTCTCCTTTTCTTATTCTGCCAGAAAAATACGGCCACAGGATTTTTATAAAAAGGGCCGCTAGCAGTGCTATGGCGGCCCTGGTGGCAAAATATTCTTGCTTAAACTCTACTAACCTCCAGTCGGTTTCAAAGAAGGCTCTGAAATTTGATAAGGCAAGCTCTCTAAGACTATCCAGCCAGCTCATTTCCACCTCCGCTTCGTGGATTTTATCAGTTTCTTAAAGGCAGTGGCGACCCAACTTTGGGTAATCCGGTTTTTTAGGCGGTTCCTTCTTGCTGTCAGATTAAACAGTTTTATTTTATACCACTTAAGATTGTGGGCGATATTTTTCACGCTGACAATATCGGCATCAATACCGCTGTCAACCACCAAGCCATACAAAATATCATCATTGCGCTCCAGCCAGTTAGTCAGATAGCCCAGTGTTTCGGAAACCTTTCCGGATTCCATAGTGGCTATCTTTGCTTTGATTTCTGGAATCGTATCAGATGACAGGAGTTGCGGCGCGTAGGCCAAAAGCAAATTACGCAACTCGTTGCATAGTTCAGACCTGTGGCTGTATTGATCGCCTTGTTTGTCTAAAATTGATAGTTTAATTTCAGTAAGGCGTCTGTTGAATAATATAAGCGCCTCTTGAGGTGTTAGCCGCAGCTCATCTTCTAGAACTGCTTCCTGCCCAGATTCAGGCACTCCGTCTTGTCTCTTTTTTCTGAACAGGTTTTTAAAAATCAACAACAACGCGCCAGCTAAACTGACCAAAAAACCGACAATAGCAGCGTACTTCCATGCGCGTGCTTTCTGCTGAAACGATCCAAAATCAATTTCGTCCATAATATCATCGGCATCCTTAGTCAAAACGCTGTCGTACCGCAAAATGATTGGCTCCGATTTAGCTTCAAATACCTCCTGGCCCTCTTTAGATTTGCCCGGCACGAGCTTAATATAACGGAATGCCTGTTCCGGTATGATTAATTCGCCCTTTTTCTCCCCGACATGTCGTAGATAATAAATCAGGTCCAGACTGATTTGTTTGCCGACTGATCGGCGATTTTCAATTATTTGCTTTTGGCCAAGGGCTGGATCAAGTTCAAGAGGGCCAAACGACATATTTTCTGGTTTAGCTTCTTCTTCCAAAAAATCATAGTCGTTTAGATAGCTGACGGTGTAGGTCAATTTGATAAGCTGCCAGTTAGTAAAAGTTTTTACCGAAAGCCGAGGCGAACCAATAATTAGTGATGATTCTTGGGCCAGAAGAGAACGCGCCAGAAGCGCAAAGGTTAAAATCGCGAGCTTTCTTGACATCATCGTAGTCTCCCAATTATAAAGGAACCTTTTGTGAAAACAATAAGGTATCGCTCGCTGACTGTCAAATAAAAAAACCGAGGCCATGGCTCGGTTTGGTTTGCGTATTTTATTTTCAAGCTGTAGATTTTCGCTCTGACAAAAATTGAGCCAATTCATTAAAGTGATCACCATAGCTCAAGACCGCAGAATCTACGCCGCAGTCTTGCAACTTTTGGCGCAACGTCTCTCTTCTTTCGCAAAACTCTTGACGTATTTTGGCGGCGCGACTAGCTCTGATCGTTTGCGATTTGCCGGTTTCAATGTCGCGGATTCTTACAAGGCCCCACCTGCTAGTCCACGAAAATTCTTGAGGTTCATCTAGAAAAACCGCTATTACATTCCGGTTATGTTTAGCTGATAACATTTCCACCAGTTCAAAATTCATTTCAACCCGACCGCTTATAAAATCAGTGAAATCAGAGACCATAACTAAGGCTGCTTGACGCTTAAATCTTTCGGCAAAGAAACTAAGCGCAGTATTAATTCCGGAGTCTTGGTTGGGTGAGGCGGATCTTTTGGTTGTGTCGCGCTTTTTTTCTTTTTCAAATTCCTCAGCTTTTTCTAAAAGTAGCCTAAGGCCATAAAATATTTGGTTTCGTCCAAGTTTCGGCCGTAAGTAAAATTCAATCTGGTCGGTTATCGCCAGTACTCCCACAGGATCCTTTAAGTGATCTGCGGCTAATCCCAGAGCACCGATAATATGTACCAAGAGTCGAAACTTGCTCGCTTCTTCTCCTATACTCACAAAAGCAGACGGTGAAATATCAGCTATCAGTATAACTGGAGAGCTTTTCGTTTCTATCCTGGGCACCTGAACAATAGTTTTGGGCCAGGTTGGCAGACTTAGCTGGTAATCTATAGTGTTCATGGGTTCGCCAGGAACCCACTTTCTTATGCTATGAATATCGTAGCCGGCACCCCGGAAAGGACTGCGATGCTCGGCTATTCGAAAATTTATAACCTTACCCCTGAAAATTTCTTCTTCTACTTTTTCAAGTTCGCCCAGAGCCTGTTCTAGTTCCATTTGGGCATATCCGTAAAACTCAAAATTTCGTCAACAACATCTTCTTTGGGGGTTTTGAATTCTTTACCCGGCGTTAATAGAAGGCGGTGGGTGATAACATTGGGTGCTATGGATTTAACATGTTCCGGCCGCACTATTAAGCTGCCAGCGAAAAATGCCCGCGCCCTAGCTGCTGCTTCAAGATGAAAATTAACCCGGGGACTCGCCCCCACTTTTACATATTGTTTTAAAAACTTACCTAATTTAGATCTAGGATCCGTAACTTTGGGATTCGGGTCGGTGTTTCGGAGTAATTGCGTTAAGTAATCACTGGCTGGTTCGGAAGTTTTAACATTTTTATTAATCCAGTGCGCACAAGCTAGGATTTCTTGTAAATCGCTAACCTGCTCAATGGATTTACCATCGACATTGCCTACGCGAATTTTTTTTTCTTCTTTTTTGACTGGCCGTTCAATAGGAATAGTAAGAGTTATGCGATCCACCTGTGCCATCGGATTGGCATAAACACCCTCTTCTTCGCCAAAAATATTTTCGGTGAGCAGAACCCAGAAAAAACGGGGGGAAACCAGATCATGAATATCGCCCGAAATGGGCAAAAGCGGAAGTGTTTGAAGAGTGTGATCGGCATCGTCTATGTAGTCACCCTTGGGAGTTACCGATCTTTCCTCCATCGCTTCCAACATGGCCGATACTGTCTTGGGATTCATTCGATTAGCTTCATCATCCAGGAATACGTGGGCGAATATCGGCCCGGGCTTGAATTGGACTCTTCTTTCGCCTTTTCTATTTTCAACTAAGACCTGTCCGCCCAAAATATCAAAGGGCATTAAATCCGGCGTGGCAGAGATTCTCCGAAAAGTCGCTCTGAAAGATTTGGCAACCGATTGAGCTAAATCAGTTTTGCCGATACCAGTGCCACCCTTAAACATTACATGGGCTTGACCAACCATTTTTGTACCAGAAATTGTATCAGAATACGGCACAAGCATAAAAAGGGCTTCGGTAAGAAGATTGGCCGATTTTTCAAGACCAAAAAGCCACTTGGTTGTTTGATCCAAAATTGCTCTCTTTACTTCTCTGACGCGATTCGCGTCAACTTTGCTGGTATCAATCATCAGTGGTCCTTTGTGGTCCATATTGTTCCTCGCAAATTGTAAAGGTTCGGGTTGGTTAAACGATATATAAACTACAATGAACGGTCAAGTAAAAGTAAAAAGCCCATAAGGGCTTTATCTGATATTCGCAAGGTGCGGTAGCAATTTTTGAAGTTCTGCAACCGGCACAATATTCATATTATTCCAGGGATGGTAAGTCGCCTTTCTTCGTTCCGGATCAATTTCCCAATGGGCCTGGATTTCATTTGAGTTAATGCCGATCAGTTCTCCCCTCTCATTTATCGTCGGTCCCCCGCTTAAACCGCCAAAAGAAAATTTATGATCTTCGTCTGTTTTTAGTTCTATGTAGGTATTTGAAATTTCGGCGATACTTTCTATCTTTATGCCCATATTTTTATTTTTAAGTTCTTTAGTCAGGTTCATTACTTTAGCTGGCAAATCGTCATAAACAAACTCATCACCTTCTGAGATGAGATAAACACGATTGGGATTGCGCCAAATCATTTGATAGTATTCTTGAAAAATAGGAATAATGACTTTGTCACTACGCAATTTGGGATGATGGGGATGTATGCCTTTTACAAAAACCTTGTCATCTTTTTCTATTTCCCCCGCCATTGGATATGGCTCGGTGAAATTTGCCTGGTTAAATCTGTCTATGATTTTAATCACCGCGATGTCCGTAGTCGGCGGCACCCTGACCAGAGTACCGTTATAAACCCGCCCGTTGAAAAATATCTTGCACTCGCCGTCGGCATCAGTCCCTACGAAATGCTTGGCTGAAGCAAGCAGGCCGCGTTGTTTATCAATTAGAAATGCTGAGGCTAAAACAGTCGGAACTCCGTTGCGCTCTCTAATAAAAAGCGCGACGGGCGTCTTGATCTCTTGCCGATAAGTATAGCCCCTGCCGTAATTAGGAGCTGTTGGCTTGTTAGAGCAGGCTAAGAAAGATCCTGCTAAGACTAAAATAAGCAATCCTTTCAGCGCGTTCCTCATGGCTGTGAGTTTAGCAAAACTTTTTCAATTCTCGGCAAGGCCCAGTCAATTTCTTTTTTGGTTATAATAAGCGGCGGGCTGAAACGCAGGACATGGCCATGGCCGGCAACGCCGGCAAGAATGTTTTTATCAAGGAGTTGGGCCTGAAAATACTCCGCCAATGACGACTTGAATTTAATACCAAGAAGTAATCCACGACCTCTAACGTCATCAATTAGCGGGCTTTTAATTTTATCTACAATCTCTTTTAGTTTTGTAGCAAAATACTCCCCCGTCTCGCGAGCGTTAGCAACCAAATCCGGATTCTCCTGAAATATTCTCACAACTTCCGTGACCGCTCTACATGCCAGCGGCGTACCACCAAAAGTACTGCCATGATCATTCGGCCTAAAAACACTCATGATACCACCGCGACCGATAACGGCAGAAACAGGAAATATGCCTCCGCCCAACAGCTTGCCGAGCATCATCAAGTCCGGCTCTGCTTCGTGACCATCGCGCTCCCAGGCGAAAGTATCACCTGTCCGACCAAACCCCGTTTGGACCTCATCAAGAACGAACAACATGCCGTATTTATGACAAATTCTTCTAGCCTCTCGCAAATATCCATCGGGAGGAACATTGATCCCGCCCTCTCCCTGGACCGGCTCAACCAGAAAAGCTATGGCATGCCGACCCCAAATTACAGAAGCATTCTTGATAGCTGTCTCAAGACAATCAGTATCGCCAAATCTTATCCAGCCAAATCCCGGCAATAATGGTCCGAATCCCTCTTTATATTGTTTCGTATCAGAAGCTGATATTGCTCCCAGCGTACGTCCATGAAAGTTATTGTCACAAACTATTATAGTTCCGCGCTCTTCTGTAATTCCAGAGTTTATGTAGAGATATTTACGAATTATTTTAACTGCCGTATCAAATGCTTCGGCACCGGTATTCATAAAAACGACCTTATCCATCCTGGTAAATTCACACAGCGTTTTAGCACCCGTGGCAACCGTTTCATTAGCACAAGAACCCGGAAGTACGCCGCAGCCGTTCACTAATTCATCAGCAATGGCACCAACGACTTCCCTAAAAAACGGGGAGCCGTCCATAGAACCACGACCAAAACCGGCAGCGGAATATTGGGCCATCAAATCCAGAACTTTTCTTTGACCGGCATAAAGCCAAACGCCATCTGCCGATGTAAAGTTAATCGGCAATCTCTTATAATGATTAGCCATGCGTTCATCTAGCGTCTCAAAAATCTGCTGGTCTGTTGTTAAAATACTTGCATTATTTACCATAACTTCCTCCAAAGGTAATCAGAACTAATACTTGAAAAATAACAAGAAAACAACTAAGATGTCAAGCAATATGAAGGCGAATACTTTAAACAAAAAAACTGTTCCCAATACGCCAGGGGTGTATTTTTTCCACAATAAACGCGGACCGATTTTATATATCGGCAAAGCGGCTAACCTCAAAAATCGCGTATCCTCGTATTTTAAATCTGGCGAGACTAATCCAAGAATTTCTAAAATGATTACCTCGGCAGCTCGAGTTAGCTGGCGAAAAACTGATTCGGAAATCGAAGCGTTGATTCTAGAATCCCAACTTATCAAAAAACATAAGCCGCCATTCAACATCATGCTCCGCGACGACAAGCAGTATTTTTATGTTGGAATCACTGCGGAACAATTTCCAAAAATTTTCTTAACCCACCAACCCCTACTCACTACTCACTACCAACTACGCACTAGTTTCGTCGGCCCATTCACCGATGGCACGGCTCTCAAGACTGCCCTGAAACTGCTCCGACGAGCATTCCCCTATTGCACTTGCAGACAGCCTCACAATAACTACTGCCTTAATTATCACATCGGCGGATGTCTGGGATTTTGCTGTTTGAAAAATGCAGAATTAAGAACCAGAGCACTCAAGGCGTTGAGTGCTCGGCCGAGCACTAATAAAATTAGTGCTCTGGTTAAGAATTATGAATTAAGGCAGAAGGAATATAAGAAAAACATCAATGCGATCAAAGCGATACTAGAAGGCAAAAAAATATCCGTACTTAAAAAATTCAAAAAAGAAATGCTGGAATTGGGCAAAAAAAATGAATTTGAAAAGGCCATTGAATCGCGCAATAAGATTGAGAGGTTGAAAAAGATTTTCGAGAATGCCCTGATCTTGCGTAATGCACATACTGCGGATGACAAAGCATCCATTGAACAGTTGAGAAAACTACTGGATTTGCCACGGATACCACACCGTATTGAGGGTTATGATATTTCCAACATCCAAGGTCAATTCGCCACAGGTTCGATGGTTGTCTTTAGCGACGGCCTGCCGAATAAAAGCCAGTATCGGAAATTCAAAATCAGGTTAGGCGATGCGCCTAATGATATTGCCATGCTTAAAGAAGTTTTGATGAGGCGATTCAATCATCCCGAATGGCAATATCCCGACTTGGTTATAATTGATGGCGGGATCGGTCAGCTCGGTGCCGCGCTTTCGGTAATCCCCAAAAATATTCCTGTCATATCCTTAGCAAAGGACAAAAGGCATCGGGGGCATCACATTTATTACACACGTCCGCAATACCTCGCAGCTTGCTGCGAGGATGAAGGACGCTATGAGAGTGAGTCGGCGGAGCCGACACATCTTGTAACGGGGCCCACCCTGATACCCCGCTGCTTGCAGCGGGGAGGGGTTCATTTCAGCAAAAAAACGGCTATGCCGCTTACAAAGATGCCGGAGCCGGTCAGAAATTTAATTTTACAAATCGACGCCGAGGCCCACAGGTTCGCGATTAGTTATTACAGAAAATTGCACAAAAAAGCCACTAGTGATACTATTTAGAAATAAGGATGTCTATAGTTATAGGTATTTTTTCAAATGTTTTAGCTCTATACCTAGCCAATATGTGGGTAGCAGGTTTTGTTGTAGTCGGTGGCTGGAAGGAGTATTTAATAGCTGGTTTGGCGTTAGGCGTACTTAATTTGATTGTTAGGCCAATACTTAAGATCGTTGCCTTCCCGCTCGTTGTCGTTTCACTGGGCTTGTTCTTAATTGTAATCAATGCTGTAATACTCTGGCTTGTCGCCCAGCTTACGGGATATATGGTCATAGATAATTATGTCGCGCTGTTGTGGACGACATTGGTAGTCGCGGTAGTTAATTTTATTACTAGGTGGTTTAAGTAGGTAGCTATGTTTGTAAAGTTATAAAGTTTTTAAAGTTCGTAAAGTTAATTTGACCCCCAACTTTATAACATTATAGCTTTATAAACTTTTAACTCGTGATAACAATCATCCAAATAATTCTTGCGGTTCTACTTATGACCACCATCTTACTCCAACAAAGAGGTTCCGGGCTTTCGGGTGCGTTTGGCGGCAGTGAGGGCGGAGCTTATTCAACCAGACGCGGCATTGAAAAAATACTTTTTGCTTCTACCATCGTATTTGCGGTTCTCTTTTTTGGCGTCTCCATCGCCAGACTACTTCTTTAAATAAGCGTCCACGCGCAGGCGAGCCTTGCGAAGACGAGCATGGTAACGATTATTTACCCCGCCCTCTATGCCCCTTTAATAGCTTAGAGGGCGGGGTGCTGAAATTGTTACCCACTCGCTACGCCATTCTGGCTAGCTCGCGGACAATTTCGCATTAGCAACGATCTCGAAAACTTTTTTTTATCATCCGATAAACATAAAAAAAAACCTAGGCCCAAGTGGGGCAAACAATTGGGCAAACTTTTGTCAGCCAAATTACCGACTGGGGCACAGTTTCGGCATCTGCCCAAGGTCCTCTCTCGCGCAGAGAGGAATTTAGTTTTAGTTTTGTTCGCAGTCGCTCTAGCTTCTCTGGCCTCTATGCCGATTGCCGCCTATCGTCACTTCACCAAGCCGGCGCCTGATTATGGCGGCAGTTTAACAGAAGGACTTATAGGCGCGCCCAAACACCTCAATCCCCTTCTAGCCCAAAGCAATGATGCAGACAAGGACTTATCAAGCCTTATTTATTCGGGTCTGGTTAAATATGACGATCGCGGCAAAATTGAAAACGACTTGGCCGAATCTTACCAAGTTTCTGATGACGGCTTAACTTATACATTCAAGCTACGCGACAATCTTAAATGGCACGATGGCCAATCCCTTACCGCCAGCGACATCATATTCACAGTGTTGACAGCTCAAAATGCCGATTACGGCAGCGCACAAAGGATCTCGTGGCAAGGCGTTGATGTCAGCAAAATTGACGACCGGACAGTTGTTTTCAAACTAAAAAACAAGTATGCCCAATTTATAGGCAATGTCACGCTGGGCATACTACCTGAACATATCTGGGAAAATATCAAGCCGGCAAGTTTCGGTTTGTCCGAGTTTAATCTCAAGCCGATCGGTTCCGGGCCCTACAAATTTTCCAAGATAAGGCGAGATACCTTAGGCAATATTAGATCCTTTGAGCTTACGGCCTTTGACAAATACCATGGTGGAAAACCGTACATATCCAAATTAACTTTTAAATTCTATCCTTCGGAAACTGACTTACTAAGCGCGTACAACAACAACGAGGTTGAAGGACTTGGTTCGATCTCGGCCCAAAACTTAAGCTCGATCCGCTTCCTTGGCCAGTTACGAGTGAAAAAACTTAATTTGCCCAGATACTTTGCGGTATTTTTCAATCAGAACCGCAGTAAACAGGTGGCGGATAAAGATGTCCGTCTTGGTCTAAGCTATGCCATTGATAAAAAAAGCATCCTGCATAAAATCCTTGCCAGCCATGGAACGGTAGTGGACTCTCCGATGATGCCTGGGATTATAGATGTGCCTGACAGCATATTAAAATATGAATTTAATATCGAGTTGGCCAAGAAAACATTGGATGATGCCGGCTGGAAATATCCGACAAGTTCATCAGCTGATATAAGCTTCCGAGAAAAAACTCCTTCTGCTTCTACAAAAAAACCAATAAAACCAGAAGAGCCCACTAAGCTCGAGATCAGACTAACCACATCAGATTGGCCGGAATTAGTTGCGGTAGCTAATGAGATCAAGAGACAATGGGAAGAGATCGGCGTGCAAGTTGAGATAGAAACTCTGCCCTTGCCGGAGCTTCAGCAAGCGATAAAAAGCCGTGAATATGATGCTTTGCTTTTCGGCGAAGTACTCGCTCTCGATCCAGATCCGTTCAGTTTCTGGCACTCTTCCCAAAAGCGCGACCCAGGACTTAATCTAGCCTTATACGACAATAAAGACACCGACAAACTGCTTGAAGATGCCCGCCAAACGCTCGAACGTTCGGCACGATTATCTAAATACGACGACTTTCAAAAAATCGTAACCAAAGACATCCCGGCAATATTTTTGTATAGCCCCGACTATCTCTACGCCCAGCCGGCCAAGATCAAAGGTAACGATACGACATTGATCTCGGTGCCTTCTGACCGCTTTGATAGTATAAGCAATTGGTATATTGAAACAAAAAGGGTAAGAAGGTAAAAAAATCAGGACATTTGTCCTGATCCTGACGGTCTCTTACTCTTGACTACTACCTTATTTGAAATCAACAAAGTTAGAAGACTAAATAAAGAATATGCTGCAAGAAGCGGCAAAAACTCTTTCAGCGCATCGCCACTCGCTAGAGATAGTTGCCTAGCTAAAAGACCAGCCAATATCATCACCATAAACATCATAACTCGCAAATACATCTTTTTAAAATTTATGCTAAGGCCACCCAAAATTCCCGCAATTAGAGCAAATAGGCAGGGAAGATTAAAAAAGAGAGCTGACAGGCTGGAAATATTATTATCCACTCTCTTGTCTCCAGTTATAAAATAACTAATTTAAGGATAGCATATAAAATTTGACAGAAGATGTCTATGGGTGCTATACTTGAATTTCATATATAGAATCTCGTTTAACCTTAAATATCACTCGCCACCCCTTTTTAATTGTCTTTATTTTATTCGGCTCGGGTGATGAAATTGGCAGACATGTAGCGTTCAGAACGCTATGGCCGCAAGGCCGTGGGAGTTCAAATCTCCCCCCGAGCACAATTGAACGAAGTGAAATTGGTCAAAACTTTTTTGAAAAGACAAAACCAACCTAAAATAATTTTATATAACTCCTATATCCGAGCTATAAAAAATAGCGCCGGTTCGAATTTATTCCGCAATCTTTATATGCTCATCAATAAAAAGGAGGTTGACGTTTTGAAAGACGGTAAATTGTCCTGCGCGGTATTCGTTTCTTCGATCTTATATCTTTTTAAGCTACTCCCCGATCTGCACGCCACCATTAGAGGCACGACCGCCGATCTCAAAAAATCCGGCTGGGTAAACATA
Organism: uncultured Candidatus Saccharibacteria bacterium; assembly: GCA_964358785.1. GTDB lineage: Bacteria > Patescibacteriota > Minisyncoccia > 2-02-FULL-40-12 > IGHO2-01-FULL-4-A > 2-01-FULL-44-17. The sequence continues at coordinate 3,316 of CAYHQI010000003.1, read as the reverse complement.
AAAAAACCTAAGCCTGGAACAGTGTTGGTCTGGGAAGCGCAAAAATTCGGTAATGAGAGCCATGAACACATGGGATTCTATATGGGCGGTAATAAGGCAATCAGCAACAGTAGGAAAAAACATCAGCCAACCTGGCACCATTACGAATTTGGCGCCAAAAATGGCCAGCCGGTACGTAAAATAAAACAGATTTTTTGGAATAAAAAACTTGACTAAACATGGACGAACTACAAACAAAATTAGCGGCTGTCGGAACACAATCTGATAGGCCAGCGAGACAAACAAATCAACGTCCATCCCCCGCTGACCAGGGCCCGAACCGTGGTGGTGGCCGAGGCGTAGGACAACGCAAAGCGCCGCGATATAAGGATCGGCGGGATTTGCCGCGGGCACGCCGCTTGGTACCGCTGGATCGGCCAGAAAGAGAAGACGCGGTAGCCGAAAAAGAAAGCCTCAAAATTATTCCTCTGGGTGGCCTGGGCGAAGTCGGACGCAATATGAATGTTCTAGAATACAAAAATGACATCATAATAATTGATGTCGGCTTTGGTTTTCCGGGCGAAGACAAACCGGGCATTGATTATACTTTGCCCAATATCGCTTATCTGGACGGCAAACAGGATAGAATACAAGGTATAATACTTACCCACGGCCACATGGACCATGTTGGCGGCCTTCCCTTTCTCATCAGCCGCCTTGGCAATCCATCAATATATTGCACCAGTCTTACTCGTGGCATAGCTATAAAAAGGCATGAGGAATTCCCGCATCTGCCAAAGGTAGAATTTAATCTTGTTAAGCCGGGCGACATTGTCCGACTAGGCGCTTTCGAGGTGGAGTTCTTCCATGTTAACCACAACATACCGGAAGATACCGCACTCATAATAACCACTCCAGCCGGACGTGTGGTGCATACCGCCGATTTCAAGTTTGACCCCAAACCGCTTAATGAAGCTCCGGCTGATTTAGATTTTATCAAAAGCATAGGCGATCGCGGAGTATCCGTGCTGATGTCTGACTCTACCGGTGCCGAAAAAGACGGCAAGGCCGTTTCTGAAAGCGTGATTCAGGACAACCTTGAGAAGATATTCGAGGAAGCTACAAGCATGATCGTAGCGGCAACGTTTTCCTCAATTATTAACCGAATCCAGCAATTAGTCACCCTGTCCGAAAAATACGGCCGCAAAGTTATTTTTGACGGCTATAGTCTCAAGAGCAATGTTGAAATCTGCAAAGAACTGGGTCATATCAAGATGAAAAAAGAAACCCAGATACCGGTTACCGATGTTGACCGATATCCGCGATCCAAAATTACTCTCATCGGCACCGGCGCCCAGGGTGAAGAGCGCGCTGTTTTGATGCGTATCGCTTCCGGCGAACATCGCTATGTCCAACTCAAAAAGAGCGATTCAATAATATTTTCATCGTCCGTAATTCCCGGTAACGAACGCACCGTCCAGCGACTCAAGGACTTGCTATATCGCATGGGCGCGAGGGTTTATGATTACAATATGATGGACATACACGCCAGTGGCCACGCCTATCGAGAAGACCTTAAGCAGATGATACGCCTGATACGGCCCAAAACACTTATGCCTATCCATGGCCAATATTCTATGATGGTCAATCATGGTTATCTGGGTCAGCAAGAAGGCATTAGCGAGGGTAATATTATCATTGCCGATAACGGCTCAATACTGCACATTGAAGACCCGAAACACTCCGAACTTGAGACGCCAATCAGATGGTGGTTCGACAAAAAAACCGCCCCTTCAGATGAAGTTATGGTGGACGGTCTGGGCATCGGCGATATCGGCAATGTAGTTCTGCGCGACAGGCAGGTATTGTCCGAGGACGGCATGTTTGTCATTGTCGCCTTGATTGATTCCAAGACTGGCAGGGTGCGCGGCAGTCCGGATATTATTTCCCGTGGCTTCGTCTATCTCAAAGAAAATAAGGAACTCCTGGCGCAGGTGCGCAAGAAGGTCAAGTTCATAATTGAAACTAGAGCTACCCGACCGATTAACTGGGTTGATCTTAAAGACCTAATGCGTGATGAAGTCGGGCTGTTCTTATTTCAGAAGACAGAACGAAGACCGATGATCTTACCCGTAGTTATTGAGATATAGGCCCACTTGCCCCGTAGATCACGAAGTGATTGTACGGGGTGATTTTGCCGGTGGTCATCGAGATCTAAGACTTGGCTAATATTACTTTTCGATAACCTCACAATGTTGATAACTCTTGTATTTATTCCAGAGGAAGAGTACAGTAATGGTATGCCTGTGGGCGAAAGCCCCGTTCAGCCAAGGAGTCTCCTAAGCTGAAGACAGGCACACTAAAAAGCCGCAGAAATGCGGTTTTTTAGCACTTTATTCGTCGATGTCGAATAGATAATTCGGGGCTTTATACGGCATTATACTTAAAAAGTTTACATTCCCATCCCCGATCTTTCTAAGCACAGTCTTAATCATTATTTCTTTATTACCAAAGGGCATGAGTGAGATAAAGCACCAATCTTCGATAACCTTTGTAAGACGAAAACCGTCGTGCCTCTTTCTTCCTATCGCACCCACCGTTTTTCTATGCTGCTGAACAATTCCAGCTTTTTTGATTATCGTGGGAGCAAGAGGAAAAAGGCGGTATCTGTCTATTTGCGCCCTCTTATTTCTTTCCGACCCCAGCGTATTATATTGAAAATGATGGAAACCGTCGGAGTTAAAATCAATCATTTGCTCCAGATAGGGATTATGAATGCTGGGTGTTTTTTCGTATAAAACTTTTGTTTTTTCCTTTAGTTTTTTACAATATTCTTCAACGGTCATTGCCAAATTCTGTCACTTTCTTTTTTAAAAATCAACCCCCCTATTTGTTTTTCAATAGATATCCACCCTAAATTTTATCTGCTATAATTAGCTGATGATCACCAACGATGACTTCAAAAAACTGAATATTGTTGTTGGGAGGATTGAGAGCGTAGAAGAAATTGAGGGTAGCGAGAAATTATACAAATTCGCCGTTAATATTGGGACAGAAACCCGCCAAATTCTGGGTGGACTAAAACTTGCTTATGCCAAAGAGGAATTACTGGGCAAACAAGTGCTCGTCTTGGCTAACCTCGAACCCAAAATAATCATGGGTCTTGAATCTCAAGGCATGATCCTCTGCGCCAGCGACTCCGATGGTAAACCTGCCATCATCTCCCCTATCGCGCCAACCCCCAACGGTTCAACTATTCGTTAGCTATCGCTTGCCCCAAAACTCCTTATTTTTCAAGGGTTTTTAGCCTATCCCTTGCTTTTTTATTAAAAGTATG
>CAYHQI010000002.1:0-22300 GCA_964358785.1 uncultured Candidatus Saccharibacteria bacterium | reverse complement strand
GTTGCATTGGTAAATGGTAGTGGTTATAATTAGTGTAAAGTGTAAGAAAGTGGATAGAAGTGGGGATAACTCAAGAATTTTGTTGATAAACCCCGTTAGAGATTCCCATTATTTGCAAGTTTTATACTTGAGAAAAGGTAATCTTTATTAATCTTGTTAGCTGTAAGGATAGTGCTTATCTCTAACGGGGTAAAGGTTAAGAAATAATTTAAGAAAAAGATGCGGATTATAGAGTACGAACCATATAAAAAGATAAATGATGATTACTTCAGATTGGTAATTTATTACTATCTATTAAATTTATGCTTATCGGACCCCAGTAGTAGAAGCTTCGCTTCACTACGGGGCAAGGGAATACAAACTAAACATGTTAATCGGGGAATACAAACATACAATAGATCCCAAAAAACGTTTATCAATTCCGGCTAAACTTAGAAAAGAGATCGGAGATCGGGCAGTGCTAACGAGAGGTCTGGATAATTGCTTGTTCCTTTTTCCTATGAAGGAATGGGAGCAATTGGCGGAGAAGCTGGGCAAGCTGCCGTTCGGTCAGCAGGATACGAGAAGTTTTGTCAGGTTGTTGCTTTCCGGGGCTTCAGAGGTTGAGATGGATCAATTGGGGAGGATATTAATTCCTGATTTTCTGAAAGATTACGCTGTGTTGAAAAAGGCGGTTGTCATTACGGGCTTATTTAATAGATTAGAAATTTGGGACGAGTCGCGCTGGGCGGATTATAAAAATAATCTTGAAAAAAATAGTGATAGCATAGCCGAGAAATTGGGGGAACTCGGGGTGATATGAGTTATAAAGTTTGTCAAGTTTGTAAAGTTTATAAAGTGGAGAAATTTTAGTTTTGAGTTAACTTTATGAACTTGAAGAACTTTATAACTTGATGAACTGTAATGCACATTCCGGTACTTTTAGACGAAGTTCTTGAGTATCTAGATCCCAAGCCGGGACAGAAGTTTATTGATGCGACAATTGGCGGTGGCGGACACGCAATGGCATTGCTTGAGCGAATAGCACCGGACGGTAAATTATTGGGCATAGAGTGGGATAGCGGGTTACTTAAAATTTTAAAATTTAAAATTGAAAATTTAAAATTAAGCCAAAATATTATTTTGAAGAATGGTAGTTATGTAAATTTAAAAAAGATTGCCGAAGAAAATGATTTTGCTGAAGTGAATGGTGCGTTTTTTGATCTCGGTTTATCCAGCTGGCATCTGGAGGAATCGGGCAGGGGATTTAGTTTTCAAAAAGATGAACCCTTGGACATGCGATTTGCTGTCAGTAGTGGAGGTCAAACGGCGGAGGAGATAGTTAATCGTTGCTCCTATGACGATCTGGTGGCGATATTGAAAGAATATGGCGAAGAGAGATTTGCGAAGCCGATTGCCGCGGGAATAACAAAAGCCAGAAAAGAGAAGTCAATAAAAAGCACATTTGAATTAATAGAAATAATTAAAAATTCGGTACCGTCTTGGTATCGGCGGGGACGATTGCATTACGCAACCAGGACCTTCCAGGCGTTAAGGATTACCGTCAATAAAGAATTAGAAAATGTCCAAGCGGGTCTTAATCAGGCATTACGGGTATTGGTAAGCGGTGGAAGGCTCGCAGTCATATCATTCCATTCGCTGGAGGATCGCATAGTTAAAAATTTTTTCAAGGAGCAAGCCAGGGCCGGAGAACTATTGATCATAACCAAAAAGCCAATATCGGCAAGTCTTGCGGAGGCGACAGCTAATCCCAGGGCCAGGAGCGCTAAACTAAGGGTGGCCGAAAAATTAGGTGTTAGTTTTTAGGTGTTAGAAAATTACTAAAATGACTACTTACTATAAATTGAATCTTGTTTTGTTAGGTTCTGTAATTCTGATGGTATTTGTCTATATCTTTTTGGCTAATTTCGTGGTGGCCCAGAAATATGGTTTTAACTTGCGCAAAAATGAACTCAATGCCCTTAATGCACAAGCAAGGTCTTTAAATAACGAATACAAATCCGATCAGGACATGGAAGTCCTATTGTTATTCGCTCAAAAATCAGGTATGGTTGAGGCTAAGGATATTGATTCTATCTTGCAAGATCGAGACGTTGCTTTAAGCCCTTAAGAGTTAAATTGGTATGTCCAACAGGAGCTCTAGCTTTACAAGTGAAGCGCGGATTACTTTATTTCTAGTCATAATTTTTTTGTTAACAGGCCTAATAGTATATAGGCTTTTTAATTTAACATATGTTAGGCACGCGGAGATTACCCAATCGGCAAAAAACCAATACAATAATCCATCGGCGCTTTTGGCCGGGCGAGGTAATATTTATATCTCCGACTATTCCTCCGGCAATAAAAAAATAGCGGCTACCAATAAATCCTCCTTCTACCTTTATTCAAACAATAGTCTTGTATCTCCGCGAACGGCCGCAGAAAAAATAGCCCAGCTTCTTCACATGAACCCCGTTGAGTTGGAGACATTACTTAGCCAGGGGAGCAAGAATTATCTAGTCATCGCTCGTAATTTAAGCAAGGAGCAGGCCGATAGTATACGCGCCCTCAAATTAACCGGTCTGACTGTGGCCTCGGAGGTTAACCGATTTTATATTAACGGCAACTTGGCTGCGGCTGTTTTGGGTTTTGTCGGTTTTTCCGCCAAAGGCGGATCCGCCTCTGGCGGAGATGCTACTGAACGTGCTGGCCAGTATGGAGTCGAGTTCTCTTACGACGACGTTCTTAACGGAGAAAAAAGAACCCAAGATATTTTCGGCAACAAAACCTATTCGGACATATTGAAGGGCATTAGATTCTGGTCCAGGGATAAAAGCCTGCCTGCGCGAGCAGGCGAATCTATAAGTAAGGAAACCGACAACCAAGATGGCGGCGATCTGGTTCTGACAATTGATGTCAACATCCAATCGATGGTTGAAATCAAGCTCAATGCTTTGCTGAAAAAATGGCAGGCTAGCGGCGGTTCAATTATCGTTGAAGAACCTTCTACGGGCGCGATACTGGCCATGGCCTCATCACCTAGCTTTGATCCAAATAATTATAGCGGTTACTCTCTGGCCGACTTCATTAATCCGGCCGTTCAGGAGATATTCGAACCAGGATCGTCATTCAAACCAATAACTATGTCGGGAGCCATTGATAGCGAGGCTGTGACCTCAAATACAACCTATAATGACACCGGCGAGGTGAGGGTCGGCGGTTATACTATTCGTAATTTCAACGAGAAAGCCAATGGTATTCAAACAATGCGGCAGGTTCTCCAGCATTCCTTAAACACTGGCGCAATCTTTGCCCAAGAAAAAACAGGGGATGACAAATTCCTCAATTACGTTGTGGGTTTTGGTTTTGGTCAAAAAACAGGCGTTGACCTTGGCGGCGAGGTGGTTGGTAACATTTCTAATCTCTATAGCGGCCGCAAGATTAATTTTTTGACGGCGTCTTTTGGGCAAGGTATTGCGGTAACACCGCTTCAGCTTGTAAATGCTTATACTGCAATTGCCAACGGAGGCAAGTTGATGAAGCCCTATGTGGTAAAAGAGATAATAAGGTCCGATGGTTCTTTGGTCTCAACCAAGCCAGTTGTGCTTGGCGCGCCGATAACCGAAAAAACGTCGGTTCAGCTTAAGTCCATGCTGGTTGATGTTGTCGAGAAAGGTTTCGACAAGGCGCGGATTACGGGCTATGATGTAGCCGGTAAGACCGGCACGGCGCAAATACCCGACCCTAACGGTGGTGGTTATTTTGCTGACGAGCAGTTCATACATGATTTCGTCGGTTTTGCTCCGGCTTATTCTCCGCGATTTGTCATCTTAATTAAGATGGATAGACCTAAAGGTATCAAGTTTGCCGCCGACAGTTTGTCGCCAGCATTCGGAGATATCGCCAGATATTTAATCAGGTATTTTAATATTCCGCCAACTCGCAACTAGTTGCGAGTTGGAATTATAAATTGTAAGTTTTAAAATTGATTTAAAATTTATAATTTAAAATTTTAAATTATGACAATGCTCGGAAAGTTACTACTAAAAACAATACTTAAACTATTGGCTAAAAGAACCATCGCTCGCTACCAGCCGACTGTTATCGGCATTACCGGTTCGGTTGGCAAGACGACGGCCAAGGACGCAATTTATGCGGTGTTGAGTCGCAAGTTTTGGGTCAGGAAAAATGAGGAGAATTATAACAACGAATTCGGAGTGCCTTTAACTGTTTTGGGAATAGACCCTTTTTTGTCTACGGCTAATATCAGACCGTCAAATTGGGTTAGAGTTTTTAAGTTTTTGCCGAAACTTATTGGAGCAACGTGGTTAGCATTCGCGCCGCTTAAGATAAAATATCCTAAGTTTTTGGTGTTAGAACTGGCCTCAGCCAAACCAGGCGACATCGATTATTTAATTGATATCGTTCGACCACAGATCGGAGTAGTTACGGCAGTAGGAGAGGTGCCGGTGCATGTGGAGTTTTATGCCAGTCCGCAGGAGGTGGCCAGAGAGAAGGGCAAGCTAATAGAAGGATTACCGGTATTTACCGGATTGGCGGTGTTAAATTATGATGACCAAACCGTACTTGATATGAAGGAAAGATCCAAGGCTAAGATTGTGACTTTTGGTCTGGTTTTGCCTGCCTCGTCCGCTTCGCCGAAACTTCAGCGAGGCGAGCCGGCAGGTGGGTCGTCTAACGGGACTGGCCCGGATATTTGGGCTTCAGATGTTTCTTATTTTGTAGCCGGAATGAATTTCGATGGAGCTAGCCTGCCTACGCAGGCAGGCCGAATAGGCGGGTTATCCTTCAAAATCAATCATGGCAGTACTTTTGTGCCGGCAAGGATTAATAATTTAATAGGCGCTCATCAGCTTTACGGGATTTTGGCCGGAGTAGCCGTTGGCTTGAATTTCGGTATGAATTTGGTTGATATTTCCGGTGCTTTTGAAAATATCGAACTGCCCCATGGCAGAATGAATTTGATCCAGGGCATTAAAAATTCGATAGTTATTGATGATACTTATAACGCGTCGCCGCTTTCAATGCGCGCGGCCCTTGAGACATTGGCAGATTTTGCCAAGGCTAACCGTGAGCTTGGTTGCGGAGGGCGTCGAATCGCAGTTTTAGGCAATATGCGCGAGCTTGGCAAATATGAGGTGGAAGCTCATCAAGCCATTGGTAATTTTGTCGCTGGAAGTTGCGATGTTTTGGTAACTGTTGGTACGGCTGCAAAATTAATTGCCGATAGCGCTGGTAGGGCCATGCCCATTGATTACATTTTTAGTTTTAATACTTCTGACGAAGCTAAATTAAAAGTTCAGGAGATTATCCAAGAAGGCGACATTGTGTTGGTTAAGGGGTCAAGGTCGGTGGAGATGGAAAAGGTGGTGGACGAAATAAGGTTGGCGGGTTAATATAATCCAGGATGCTGCTATCGTCTAGCCTGGTCTAGGACAGATGGTTCTCATCCATCAAACCCGGGTTCAAATCCCGGTGGCAGCACTAATTAAGCACAGTAACTCGCCTGTGCGAGTTACGTCGGGATTTGAACGGCGGAGCGATGTTTGATGAGCAATTGGCGAGTCAAACCGCGAGCAGGTGGCTAGCCCGAGCCGTTGGAAAACGGCGAGAGGCGAAGCCAAATCCCGGTGGCAGCACAATTTATTTAATTTACTGAGATTTGAATCCACCCATATTTTTACGTATTCATTGACCAAGATTATTTGATGTGATAACATAGAGATCTTATGTCGTTCGCAGTTATAAACCCCGTAAAATTACCTTCGGTAATCACGGGGCAAGCCGGTGGCAAAAATTATTATGAGCTTTGCAATTATAAAAACTGGGGGAAAACAGTACAAAGTAGCCGAAGGCGGCAAGCTTTTAATTGAAAAACTTGACCATGCGGTAGGAGGGGAGTTTGATTTTGAGCAGGTATTGATGGTTGCTAATGGTTCAGCCGAAACAACTAAGATTGGTCAACCTCTTGTTGAGGGGGCCAAGGTGCATGCTCGCGTGATTGATCAGGGCAAGGCTAAGAAAAAGATAGTTTTCAAATATCACAACAAAACCCGCTACAAAAAGAAAAAAGGCCACCGCCAGCCGTTTACAAAGGTTGAGATTCTAAAAATTGTTTCCTAAAATCACCCCGCCTTGGCTGGGTGATTTTTAATCAAAATAAAACCGCCATTATCGGCGGCAATATTCTAAGTATCGCTATTTTTTGGGTTTAGTATACCTGCCAATACCGTAAATACCTCCAACGCGGTCATGGCACGCTGTAGCGAATTATTCTCGTCTTGCCAGTAAAGACTATAAGGCGTGCTCGGTGTTCTATTGGCGTGTGCATAAAGATTCAACCACCGACCATTAATAAAAAATCTATTCATGGGGTGCAGGATTGTGTTTGCATGAGGAAAGTAGTTTTGATTTCGAGGCATGAAAACTCCTTTTTGTTTTGATATCCTAATTTTAAAACAGCACCCCAAGCATACTAAATCTTGTCTTTTAGTCAAGCTAGCGCCGGTGTTTGAAGGCGTGGGCGAGGGTAATCTCGTCGGCGTATTCGACGGAGGAGCCGGCAGATAGACCGCGGGCAAGGCGAGTGGTCTTTATCTCCAAGGGCTCCAGCTCTTGTTCAAGATAAAGTGCCGTTGTTTCACCGTAAGTATTTGGGTTAGTAGCAATAATGACTTCAATATCCGGGGTCAGTTTTTTTAATTTTTGGACGCGTTCTGTAAGTTCGGCAATTTTGAGATGTTGCGGCAGTTTGCCATTAACCGGATTAACCGCTCCGCCGAGCACATGATAAACGCCGTTGAAGGCACCGGTTTTTTCCATTGATTGAAGATCGGTGATCTTTTCCACTACGGCGATACGGGTCTGGTCGCGTTTGTGGTTGGTGCATATTGAGCATTTATCGGTGTCAGTAATGTTGAAGCATTCGGAACAAAGCACAGGTCCATTTTTCAATTCTGCCATTGAATTAGAAAACTCATCAATGTCGACATGCGGCCAATCAAGCATAGCCAAAACCAACCGCGTGGCCTGCCTCGGCCCGATCCCCGGCAGTTTCGTGAAAAAATCAATCAATTTTTGTACCCGTTGACTCATGGTTTAGTATATGCTAGTATGGTAGCGTTACTTAATAAGAGGTTATTCATGAAAAAAAGCAATAATCAAGCAGAAATAGAAGAAATAATGACTGAGGCATTAGGTATAGCTAATAAGGTCATCGTAAAGTCTGGAATGGGATTAGGGCTCTCGGAAATGATTGTGGTGGCTCGGGCGATCTTGGCGGTTAGAATATATGACTAGTTACAACCGCCACCAGAAGCGCCACCGCCAGTCGATCCTTATGCAAGGTAACCATCCAGCAGGAGAAATCCTGCTTTTTTTATACATTCGCGCGAGTGAAAGAATATCTGATTTTAGTTTAAGTTAAGAATTGGGAGCCCATTGTCATTTCGAGAGTTCTGTCGAAGCCGAGCGGGCACGGTGTTGTGGTGTAATTTAAATCCCTCGGGATTGTAAAGTACACCACAACGAGCGAGGCGAGACAAAAAGTGCAGTGACGTTACGCCACGCTGGGGTCGTAAAACGAAACGTCTCGAGAAATGATAAGGGGCGGACAATTCTTAACTAAAAATCAGATACCTTTCGCGAGGTTTTTAAATGAAACCGTATCCTCATCAAAGTACAACTCAATTGAGCCTATCGGCCCGTTTCTGTGCTTGGCGACAATAATCTCGGCGATGTTTTTCTTTTCGCTTTCTTTTTTAACCCTATCTTCACGGTAAATCATTAAAACCATATCGGCGTCCTGTTCTAGCGAACCGCTGTCACGAAGATCGGAGAGCTTGGGTCTCTGATCGGGTCTGTTTTCGGAATTACGAGAAAGCTGTGACACCGCAATAACCGGTATGTTGAGTTCGCGCGCCAGGCCTTTCAAGTTACGCGAGATCTCAGTTATCTGTTGTACCGAACTGTCAAAGGCTCGACTCGGCTGCATTAATTGCAAGTAATCGACTATGAGCAGTCCTAGACCGCGTTCTGCCTGAAGCCGTCTGGCCATGGCGCGTATCTGTAAAACGGTCGGTGACGAAGCATCGTCAATAAAAATATTGCTTTTAGCAAGGCTATCCAAGGCAACCTGAATCCGTTCAAAATCATTGCCGTCGCCCTCGGATGACAGGCGGCCGGTACGCAGCTTCCACAAGCTTATGCCGGCCTCTGACGCGATGAGACGATCAACAACCTGATCCTTGGACATTTCAAGAGTGAATATGCCGACTGGCAGGCCGCTAACCTTTGCTGCATTACGGGCAATATCGAGGGCAAAGGTACTTTTGCCAAGTGATGGTCTAGCTCCTAGGATTATAAGGTCTGATTTTTGGAAGCCGGCGGTAATATTATCAAGGTCGTAGAATCCGCTAGTGATACCGCGCAAAGTACCGTCAGACTTGTGCAGCATATCGAGACGCTCAAATGCTTCATGCAGGGCCTTGTCGAGCGGTTCGAAGGTCTGCTGGATGGATTTTTGAGAAATAGAAAATAGCTTTTGTTCTGCCTGGTCGAGTAATACCTCGACATCCTCGTCTTCTTGGTATCCTAAGCCGACGATATGATGGGCGGTATCGATAAGGTCGCGGAGTATCTTCTTGCGCTCAACTATTTTCGCGTAATTGGCGGCATGGGCTGATGTAGGTACGGCATTGACCAGGGAAGTGAGATAGCCGATTCCGCCAATCGTTTCAAGTTGGCCGGTTTCTTCCAATAGGTTTGACAAACTTAGCAGATCTATCGGTTCCTGGCGTTCGAATAATCGGAACATGCCTGCGTAAATTATCTGATGAGCGCGGCTGTAAAAATCTTGTGATTTGAGTGAATCGGCTACCTTGTTGATAGCTTCTTTATCAAGCAAAAGCGAGCCGATTAAGCTTTTTTCAGCCTCAATGTTCTGCGGTGGCAGCTTATCGATTATGGTTTTAGTATCACGAGGCATACCCGGTAGTGAAACTTCCAGCAAAGTTTTGGGTTTTCTGATAAAACCAAATGCCGGAGAGTGTCGTAATTATTCTTGTTTGCCCGGTTAAAAGTATTTGCTACATAAGAAACCACTGGAAGTTCTACTACCGGGCATATTAACCTAGAATTATAACCCCGCGATTTGAGTTTGGGTAGGGGATAAGATGTGAGTAGTCGTTCGCCCCATCAAAAATTACAAACCACCTCTCACCCCCTGATTTTCTTACAACATATCCCTTATACAAACAACGCTTTGCTCGCTAAATTGTCGGACACAGACCAACCCGAATTTCTTAACGACTTGCCGTCCTTCAGTAAACTCAGGACAAGGCAAGTCTAAAATTCGGGATTAAACTGAAGCAGTTCAGTTTAATCGCTCCGTTTGCCGCTTGAAAACTTCGCTAAATCGCTCGTTTTCTACGCGTTTTCCGACTAGTCCTAGTGCTACCCGACAATTCTTAACGCTCGCAAAGCTAATTTGTAAATCGGGATATGAATGACGAAAATCAGGAGGTTCCGCTTGGTTAGGTTTGCAATTTTTGACTGGGCTTGCTGATATCTTCTTAACGGCTCAACGGCAATCGCCGTTGAGCCGTTGATTTTAGGGGGAGTAATTAATTTTTGTCACGAGAGGCAGTATCAGGACTTATCCACAAAAAGGTGGGGTTGTGCTGTTATTTTAAAGCGCTATTATCGAAATATCCTTGTGTAAAAATTAGTAATTAATTTTGGTCGAACGAGGATAAAAAATAAATGAGGACATTAAAGTAGCGGAGAGGAGCTGGCGAAATGCGCATTGTGATTGCGATTGGGAGTGTTGGGATTCGGTGGGGCGCGCCTCAGAAGTTTCGGCGAAATTATGTTCTTCAAATAAAATGGCAAACTATTCAGTCAGAGTAGAAATTAACGGCGGAGGAAGCCGAGATGAGTATTTGAGTCTTTATGAGGCTATGGCCAAAGAAGGTTTTATTCGTACCATTGCTTCTGCTGATAAAACTTACCGTCTTCCAGCCGGAGAGTATAATTTAGAGAATTCATTCATGGATAAGCTTGGCGTTTTAGCTGCGGCTAAAAAATCGGTAGGATCTATTGGCAAAACAGCAGAAATACTTGTTACCGAATCTGCTGGGCGTACTTGGGACGGGTTAGATAGGATTACTAAATAAGTCTTTCTAAAATCAACGGCTCACATATGTGAGCCGTTGATTTTATTGTAAAATAATGCGAAAATAGACTAGCCATGTCAATTTTTTTCGATAATTATATTCGATCAATTTCTTCCAAATTTGCCCATAAAGAAACTAGCGAAATGGGCTACCGGTCTGATTTTGAGACCTTACTTAAGGGTATTTTCGAATCTGTTCATCGAGATAGATTATAAAAAAATAGATTTAGACCCAAAGTATTATTTCTTTGTTCCTAAAAATATTGAGGGTAAGGATGATTATGATAAGGGTTTTGCTCTGCAAGATTTATTTATTGAATCCAGCGTGGGCATAGTTACGGGTAGGGATGCCATTGCGATCTCGGAATCCAAAGAATCCCTAAAAAATAATGTAATCAAATATATCAACAAACCAGAATTCTATTTTGATGAAGAAAAAGTCAAAAAAATAAATTACAGACCCTTTGATACTCGATATATTTATTATGATAAAGAGGTGGTTGGGAGAGGGCGTTGGGATTTAATGAGACATTTTCTCTTGGTTGAAAATATTGGCCTCATATTCAAAAGAGGGGGTATCGAGGAAAAGTCGGCGCCAATTTTTATATCAAAATATATCTCTGAATCTAGAAGTTGGTCTCGGCCAGGAATGCAGGGAATTGAATTCGTAGCTCCTCTATATCTAGAGGCTGAATATGGCCCTAAAATCCTAAATCTAAAAAAAGAAATTGTAGATGAAATAGAAAAAATTGTCGGCAAGGTTTTTCCTGAAAATATTTTTGACTACATTTACGCCGTTCTTCACTCGCCAAGTTATCGCGAAAAATACAAAGAATTTTTGAAAATTGATTTTCCACGTGTTCCATATCCAAAAGATGCAAAAAGTTTTAAAAAACTTATCGCGTTTGGCGCTGAATTACGTTTACTTCATCTTCTTGAATCACCAAAAGTCAGCCAATTCATCACGACTTATCCTGTGGCCGGGTCAGACATGGTTGAAAAACTAACTTACAGAGACGGCAAAGTGTTTATCAATAAAGGCCAGTATTTTGGCGGTATCCCAGAATTGGCTTGGAACTTCTACGTCGGCGGTTATCAGCCAGCCCAGAAATGGCTTAAAGATCGCAAGGGTCGAGTCTTAACCAATGAAGATATCGAATACTATCAAAAAATGATAGTTGCGCTCGTGGAGACAGGCAAAATAATGAAACAAATTGATCTAGTTGATTATTAATTATGATTGAATTTACTGAAGAAGAATTTAATAAGGTTAAATCGGAGGCCGAAGGGTTGTATAAAAGTTTTGGCAAGGTTTACTGTCCCTATTTGCAATCCGATGTTTCTTTTACTGCGCCAGGCCTTGAACACATTAAATTTAAACGAAGAGAGAGGGCCCGCTCCGATAAAGATCAATATATGCGGCTAAAATTAATTAGCCGTGCACCAGAAATTCTAAAACACTCACACACGCTGCAGGGCATTTTTGAAACTAAAAAACTTGAATATGTGAAGACGAATAGTAGGTGGGAGCGTGTAATGAAATCGGTTTCGTATTTTGAATTTATCGCGCTTATTAAAAGAGACCGGTGCAAAGTAATTGTGAAACGTATTGGGGGAGGCCCTTACTTATTCTGGAGCATTGTGCCGTTTTGGGGAATGGACGAGAATACTAAAACAAGGCTATTTTTTGATGGTACGCCCGAAGAAGATTAAACAAAAAATCCGCCAATTTGGCAGATTTTTTGGTAGGCGCTTGGCTACAGCTTGAAAGCCGTGAGAGGGCGAACCCTACAAACGCCTAATCAAAGTATATCATTGCGAGCGTTTGTTAGTCAATAGTTATACACAGGCGATAAATATGGGGTAAATAATATGGAAATAGAAAATAAAGAACAAATTATTCAAAGAAGAGAAGATGTGGAGCAGGAGCTTTTGGATATGCTTGAGAAAACCAAGAGCGATTTTGGGTTGGATGATATCAAGGAGATTATCTACAACGAAGACGGGCAGGATAGCTTAACAGATATTATTGCGATGTTTGATCGCGGCGGAGACGCCTCGGAACTAAGCAACATTCTTGAGCTTGTTAATGATGCCTGGAATTACTTCCCGCATAAAGTCATTGGCGGCCTATCGCCGGCAGAAAAGCTATTAGAGTTTCATCAAAAACAAGGACGGGTATGAAAAATTTGGGTGAGCGGATAATTTTTGACAGGGCGAGCTAGAGTTTTTTAACTAGCGGTCCGTAGGCGGTGTCGTCAATCTCATAGCCCGCCTTTTTTACTTGCTCACGGAGTTCGTCGGCTCTGGTGAAGTTTTTAGCTTGGCGGGCGGTTTCGCGCTCGCTGACTAGTTTTTGTACCTCCGATGGTATTTCTTGGATTTTTTCCGGAATGATGCCGAGGATTTGATTAAATCCCTCAAATGTTTTTAGTGTTTCACGAACCTGCGCAAGTTTGACCTGCGCATTATCAAGCAGGGGGTTTATCGATCTTATGAATTCAAATATGGTTGCAATGGCTCTCGGTGTGTTAAAATCATCATCCATTTCTCGTTCAAAATTTTGTTGCGTTTTTTCAATCATATCCAACTTAGTGCTCGAACCATTAAGTGATTTTTGAGCAGATTTTAGCCTGAAAATAAATTCAGCAAGGCGGTTAGTGGCGGCTTCGGCCTGTTTTAGCAATTCTTCGTTATAATCAAGAGGGGAGCGGTAGTGGGAACTTAAGAAATAAAACCTTAAAACCTCTGGGCTGTATTTTTTCAGTGCTTCACGAAGTACCATGAAGTTGCCAAGAGACTTGGACATTTTTTGCGTTTTATTGACTAGAAAACCGACATGCATCCAGTATCGAACGAATGGCTTCAGACCAGATGCTGATTCCTGTTGGGCTATTTCCGCCTCGTGATGCGGGAACATCAAATCAGCTCCTGCGCCATGCAGATCATATTGTGGTCCAAAGTACTTTTCGGTAATGGCCGTATCTTCTATGTGCCAGCCGGGGCGACCGTAGCCCAATTCACTATCCCATCCCGGCTCTTCTGGTTTAGAGAATTTCCAAAGACAAAAATCTCCGCGATTTCTTTTGCCGGAGCTTTCGTCTATGCGAGATACGCCGTCTTCTGCCATTTCGACGGTTCTGCCTGATAGCTTGCCGTATTCTGGAAATGTCTTCAGATCAAAATACCAGCCGTCGTTTTCTATTTTGTATGCATTGTCCTTGTCGATAAGAGTTTTAACCTGCTTTATGACTTGCTCAATATTTTTGGTTGCCGGTTCATAGTGGCTAACTGAATCTATCCCCAATTTTTTTGTATCTTCAAAAAAGGCGTCGCTGTAATCTTTGGCGTAATCAACGGGATCTTGTCCAAGCTCAAGGGCGCGGGCAATGATTTTGTCCTCTATGTCTGTAATGTTTTGTATGTACTCGACTTCGTAGTCGCGGGATCTTAAGTATTTAGCAACTACATCAAAAACCGTGTAAGTTCTGGCGTTGCCTACGTGGATATAATCATAAACTGTCGGTCCACAGACAAACATTTTGACCCGCCCAAATTTTTGGACTTGCGCCAATGGCGCAGTTGCCGATGGCATGTCCAAAAACTTGGGCGGGCGAGCCTTGGAGCCGGCAGGCAGGAATTCTTCTTTTTGGCGGGTTAGGGTGTTGTAGATTTGCATTTTATAGTATAAAGAATATTAATATCGCAAAAAAAGCCATAATTAAAAACGTGGAATAGCCGAGTATGTTTGTGGAATGACTGTTTGCATGCCGCCCCATTATTTTGGGATTATTAGCCAAATGAATAACCATCAAAATCAGTATTGGCGCGATTATGCCGTAGAGGAGCGAAGTATAAAAAAGAGCCTTGATAGGATGGATTCCTAGTATCGGTATCAGGAGGCCCACTAAAGTTGATGTTATTACCACGCCGTAGAATCCTTTGGCCTTGGTGAAACTTTTGTTCAAACCCTCCGACCAGCCGAAGACCTCGGCGATAACGTAAGCTGCGGAACCGGCTAAAACCGGTATCGCCAGAAAACCCGAACTGATTATACCAATTGTAAAAAGCAGATAAGAATATTCGCCAGCCAGAGGTTTTAACGCTTCAGCGGCGTCTCGTAGGGTTTCGATATGAAAATTACCGGCTCTAAATAGCGTGGAAGCGGTTAAGGTAATAATAAAAAATGTTATCACATTGGAAAAGCTCATACCAATCCGAGTATCTTCTTTTAGGGTCTTGAGTTCATCTTGGGTGGCCGGTTTTAAATGACAGATTTGTCCCGGCTTGCATTGTTCAATCATTTTTTCTTCAACTTCCTGATTGGCCTGCCAGAAAAAAAGATAGGGCGAGATAGTTGTGCCCATGAAGGCAGTCATGACGATAAAGAAGTCTTTACTCCAGATAAATTGCGGGACAAAAGCATGATAAATAATTTGAACCCAGTTCTGATGTATTGTGAATACGGCGAATATATAAGAGAACAAACTTAAGGCCAGCCACTTAAAAATCGTCAGTATTTTTTGGTATGGCAGCAAAATCGTAATTAGAAGTATGAGGAGCGTTATTACAATTGCGGCTATCTTTTCCTGTACCGGCAGTATCATTGTAACGGCTTGCGACATGGCTGACATATCCGCGCCGATGTTTAATGTATTCGTACCCACTATAAGAATTGATATAAAAAATAGCAGCCAGCGGGGATAGTGCTTCTTTATATTGCCGGCAAGGCCCTTATTGGACACTCTGCCTATCCGCGCGCTCATCTCCTGAATGGCTATCATCAACGGCAATGCAAAAACGGCTATCCAAAGCATAATATAACCGAACTTGGCTCCGGCAATGGAGTAAGTAGCAATGGCCGATGGCTCGTCATCCGATGCCCCGGTAATCAAGCCGGGTCCCAGTCTTTTCCAGAAATTTTTGAGTTTTATGCCGAGCATATTCATGATTTGAGTATAACATAATTGGAGATAAAAAAACCGATGGTTAGAACCATCGGACTGTTCGGTTAAGAATTTTAATGCCAATTTTTTTAGAAAATCTTAGTGGAAGACTTAGTATTTTTATTTTTAGTCTTCTTAGGCTGGGATAGCTTACGCGGTTATACCATGGGCACATATCCATTGTGCACAATGAACAGATGTCCGGCCGGCTATAAATCCCTAGGTCTAGGAGTGATTGATTAATTCCGCCTACCATTGCAATGCAAAGAGAATTGTGCCGTTTTAGAAGACAGTCAGCCGGCAATATCTGGTATAGTTTCTTTTTTTCTTCTTCAAAATTAGCCATGGCCCTTTTGACTACTATTCTTGTCTGATCTGGTAATTCTTTAAGCCATTCCGGTTCTTTTGTTGGGTTGTTGCTTTCCATAATCTCACTCGTTTTTTAAAGGCGCTATTATTGATAGTCTAGATATTTGGATACGAATCTGTCAATAGCCTAAGGTAATGTGTACACATATATGGCGGTTATGGGGCGAGTACGAGAGCGTTATCTAATTAGCACTCTGCCCTTGACCCCGAATAAGTTATTGCATAACTTACGGGGCAAGCAGTGCTAATCAGCACTCTTGACTATAGAGTGCTAATCGATTAAACTTGATTTCATGATGACTCAAAGGCAGGGGGTGTTGCTTGCTTCCATAATCGAAGAGTTTATTAAAACCGCAGAACCGGTTAGTTCAAAACTGCTTGAAAAATCTGGATTTTTCGGATTGAGTTCTGCCACCATCAGGGCAGAGATGAACGAACTCGAAGGTCTTGGTTATTTGGCCCATTTGCATATTTCCGGTGGACGCGTGCCGACGGATTTTGCGTATAGGTTTTTTGTGGATAAGTGTGTTTGTCCAACCGATACAAATCTCGGCCGCAAAGAGCAGGAAAAAATAAAAAGCTCAATTCGAACTGCCGGCAATGATCCGCGGAATATCAATAGAGTAATTGCCCAGACGATTTCTGATTTGTCAGACAATTTGGTTATAACCGGGATTGTTGAGGAAGATGATTTTTATAAAATCGGGCTGTCGAATCTTTTTGAAATGCCGGAGTTTAGGGAATTTAATAGAGCTTTTAGGTTGACCAATTTTTTTGATGAGTTTGAGGGATTATTTGATATAATTGAAAAAGAGTTTTTCAGTGCCGCAAATCAATATCAGGAACCAGCCAAAAGCCAAGTTAAGGTTTTTATAGGCCGCGAGAATCCCGTCAAAGATATCCGCGACGAAACCGTGATGTTTGCCCAATACAATTTGCCGCATGATTTGACTGGCTCCTTGACCTTAGTCGGCCCGACCAGAATGGATTACGCGAAAAATATAGGGTTAATAAAATATGCAACCAATGAATTGAATAAAATCAGTAAGGCAACATAAATATTGCGTCTGGTAAATTCATTCTCATATTCTCAAGAATTTGAGAATAGATATAAAAAGTATCATGAAAAATAAACCAAAAGAAACAAAGAGTGCTGGTGGCGTAGTGATAAATCAGAAAGGAGCAATTTTAGTGATTAGTCAGCACGGAACATCGTGGTCTTTACCCAAGGGTCATATAGAAAAAGAAGAAAGTGTGATTGATGCGGCTAGGAGAGAAATTTATGAGGAATCTGGAATAAATAAACTGGAATTAGTTCGTGAGCTTGGGAGTTATCAACGCTACAAGATCAGTAAACATGGCGGAGATGATCAATCGGAATTAAAAACTATACATATGTTTTTCTTCAAAACAGATACAGACGATCTAAAACCTATAGATTTAGAAAATCCAGAAGCGAGGTGGGTAGCAAAGGACGAAGTTGCAGATTTATTAACCCATCCAAAAGATAAAGAGTTTTTTCTACGAGTAGCCAAAGAAATGAGCTGATTGTTATCAAAAATTATGGAAAATACAAACCAAAACAAAAATAATACAAATTCGACCGTCGTTGATAATGTAGAGGCGGTAGCTGAGGACGGCAATGTTGAATTAAATTTGTGTAAAAAACAGGCCGAGGAGTATTTGAATAATTGGAAGCGGGAGCGGGCGGATTTTATGAATTATAAGAAAGATGAGGCGAAGAGGATGAGCGAGTTTGTTAAGTTTGCCAATGAGCCTTTAATTTTAGAGATAATCGAGTCTTTAGATGACTTAGAGTTGGCTCAAGAAGATATTAAAAATGATGGTTTAAGCGGAGTTATAAAGAAGTTCAAAAATGTATTAAAAAAATATGGAGTTGAGGAAATAGAAATAGAAGGAAAACAATTTGATCCAAATTTACATGAACAGGTATTCGCAGATTCTGGCGAGTCTTTACCGCAAGGAGCATACTCGATGGGTAATATGCAAAAAGTAAGAAGCGGTTATACCATGAATGGAAGAGTGATGCGTGTAGCAAGGGTTAGAATGCTTGGATCTAAAATAAATTAATTTCTTTATTCAAAAAGACTTTCTGCGTTTGAGCCAAGTTCGAGGCAACGGCGAGCATCAAAGCGAGACATATAGAAATATGTTGAGCGAGGAGCGGAGCCGATAACAAAGAAATTGGCCAAACCCGAAGGGTGCGTTGCGGAGAAAAGTAAAAATCCGCCGCACGCAAAAGTCTTAACACAAAATGGCAAAAGTATTAGGAATCGATTTAGGAACAACTAATAGTGCGATGGCGGTCGTGGAGATCGGTCAGCCGAGAGTATTGGAGAATAAGGAGGGAATGAGGACAACACCCTCGGTGGTTGCGGTTGGCAAAAATGGCGAACGCTATGTTGGCGTAACCGCTAAGCGCCAAGCCGTAACCAATCCGGCCAATACTATTTTTTCAGTTAAACGTTTAATCGGACGCCGGTTTTCTGATGCCGTGGTCCAAAATGATAAGAAGCTTTTACCGTACGAGATCAGAGAGGGCTCAAACGGAGATGTTGAGGTTAAGATAGGCCCCGATTGGAAGAAGCCAGCCGAGATTTCAGCTATGATTTTACAGAAGCTTAAGACAGACGCAGAGGATAAGTTGGGTGAGAAAATTACTGATGCGATTATTACCGTGCCGGCATATTTTGACGATTCCCAGCGCAAGGCGACCAAGGATGCCGGTGAAATTGCCGGGCTAAATGTAAAGCGAGTTATCAATGAACCGACGGCGGCTGCTCTTGCGTATGGTTTTAACAAAAAAAAGGATGAGAAAATCGTGGTCTACGATTTCGGCGGAGGCACATTTGATATATCTGTGCTTGAGGTTTCGGAAGATACGATTGAAGTCAGGGGAACTGGTGGAGATACCCACCTTGGCGGTGACGACATTGATCAGCGTATAATCCAATATTTGTTGGACGAGTTTAAAAAAGAACAGGGAGTGGATATCAGCAAGGATCAGTTGGCAGTTCAACGGCTCAAAGATGCCGCCGAGAAGGCCAAGCATGAGTTATCCAGCACGATGCAGACAGAGATTAACATACCGTTTTTGACGGCCGATGCTTCCGGTCCGAAACATTTCAGCATGTCTTTCACGCGTGCCAAGCTGGAGGATTTGGTTAAAGATTATATTGATAAATCCATTGAACTAACGCGCAAGACAGTTGAGGAGGCCAGTTTTAAAGTTTCAGACATTAACGAGGTAGTATTGGTCGGCGGGCAGACTAGGATGCCGGCGATAATTGAGGCGGTCAAAAAGTTATTCGGCAAAGAGCCTCACAAGGACATCAACCCAGACGAGGTAGTAGCCATCGGTGCGGCTATTCAGGGCGGTATTATGCAAGGAGAGATTCGCGATGTATTGCTTCTTGATGTAACCCCACTGTCTCTTGGTATTGAGACGCTTGGCAGTGTTATGACTAAAATGATTGAGAAGAATACCACAGTGCCAACGGCCAAAACCCAGACATTTTCAACTGCCGCCGACAATCAGCCGTCAGTTGAGATTCATGTCTTGCAGGGAGAGCGGGCAATGTCGGCAGACAATAAGACACTTGGTAAATTTATCTTGGATGGCTTACCACCAGCACCGAGAGGTGTGCCTCAAGTTGAAGTTACGTTTGATATTGATGCGAACGGGATTTTGAATGTTAGGGCCAAGGATAAGGCGACTAATAAAGAACAGTCTATTAGGATTGAAGGATCATCTGGATTAACTGATGACGAAAAAAAGCGCATGACGACTGATGCCGAGAAATTTGCGGCGGAGGACGCCAAGAAAAAGGAACTGGTGGATGCGCGCAACATGGCAGAAACATTAACTTATTCAACAGAAAAAGCGCTGAAGGACGCTGGAGATAAGATTAGTGCTGAAGAGCGCAAAAATATTGAAGACAAAATTGCGGCGCTCAACGATGCTAAGAAGAGTGAGGATGTCAGCGTAATTAAAAAGGCCACGGAAGAGTTATCCGCGGCGGCACAGAAGATAGGGGAGATATTATATAAACAACAAGCAACCCCGAAAAGTGGCGATGCCACCTCGGAGCAAGCAGGCGAGCAGAAACCGGAGGATACGAAAAAAGAAGAAGAGAAAAAGCCGGAAGAAGGAGCGAAACCAGAAGAAAAATAATCAGCTCGTCCCTCATCATTTCTCGAGACGTTCCGTTTTACGACCCCAGCGTGGCGTAACGTCACTGCACTTTTTGTCTCGCCTCGCTCGTTGTGGTGTACTTTACAATCCCGAGGGATTTAAATTACACCACAACACCGTGCCCGCTCGGCTTCGTCAGAACTCTCGAAATGACAAGAGGCTCGCTTATTTATCCTCCCAGTTTATAAACTTGAGAAATAAAAAAACCGGCTGGCCCGATTATTTTCTTAAAAAAGTTGATATAATAGTTATATGTATAAAAAAGCAATACTTTTGGGATTAGTGGTGGCCGTGGCGTGGCTGTTTTGGTTTTGGGTGGAGCCATGGGTGGCGAGTCCGACGAGGTTTGCGGATTATGGATTGTGGCTTAAGCCGCTAGTTGTGCTGGGAGTTTTAAGTTCTTTGATAGGGTTTTCGCTGATGTTTTTGAAAAATCTTAGTCTGCGGATTTTGGTTTCAGCTCTGGCTGGCCTGCCGTTTTTATTTGTGTTTAAATCAAATCAATACTTTTTGGGCGCTTTTGCGCTGATGATTCTTTTGCATCTTTATGCTGTTAGAAACATACGAGAGCAGGCGACCCAACGGATCAAGATTAATATTCGTGAAATAATGAACCACGGGTTGCCGATGGTCATAACCCCGTTACTGGTGCTAATCTCATTCGCTTTTTATTTCAGTCCGACAGTGCAGACAAGTGCACAAACTAAACAACTGCCGCCGACGGTTAAACAAGTAGTCGAGAGTACGGTCAGCGGTTTTTTAGGCCAAGAAATCCAATCGTTGCCACCACAAGAAAGGAAGCAAGCCGAGAATAAATTGGTGACTGAAGTTATCAATCAGCTTACCAAATTTGCCGAGCCGTACTTCAAATTTTTCCCGCCGATCTTAGCTTTTGGTATGTTCTTAATTTTGCAAGGTTTGAGTTTTATCTTTGTCTGGCTGGGAGTGGCTATATCAGTTTTGCTATTTTGGGTATTAAAAAAATCTGGAGTTATCCAGATTCGTATGGTGCAAAAAGAAGCAGAGGAATTAATTTTCTAAAACCAGCCCTGGCCCTTATAATCTGGTTTCTTTTTTAGCAGTTTTTCAGTAAGGTCATTCAAGATCTTTTCAGTGGCCTCTTCGGCTAGTATTTCATAGACTGTCTTTTTTTAAGTTTTTCTTGCAGGGTTTTTTGTTTATTCTTTTGCTCTCGTTTTTTTGCCATAATTTGTCCTATTTTCAAATAACTAAAATCGTGCTAAAATAGTAGCATTACTAATTTATTATGTCAACCCGCACAAAATTTTTGGACTAGCTAACGCTAGCGGCCACTAAAATAGTCCAAAAACTTAGGCGGGCAAGCTATCATGTCTGATTTCTACACAACCTTAGGGGTGCCGAAAAGCGCTTCGCAGGACGAGATTAAAAAGGCCTATCGCAAATTGGCCCATCAACACCATCCCGATAAGCAGGGCGGTGATGAGGGGAAGTTTAAAGAGATAAACGAGGCTTATCAGGTGCTTTCTGATCCGCAAAAGCGTTTGCAATATGACCAATTCGGCTCTGTGCCGCCGGGTAGTTTTGGCTCGCCCTTCGGCGGAGCTCAGGGTAAACAAGGGGGGTTTGATGGTTTTGATTTTTCTCAAGGGTTTGGTGGTTTTAGGCAGGGTGAACAGGAGTTTGATGCCGAAGATATTTTTGATCTATTCGGCGATGTTTTTGGCGGACAGTTTGGAAGGGCGCGTGGTGCAAGAGGTCAGCGTGCTCAAGAAAGGATGAGTGGTGAAGATGTCAGAATAAACTTAACTTTGAACTTGCGCGAGGTGGCTCGCGGCGCAACTAAAAAGATTGAACTCAACAAAGACGGTCTTTGTATGGAATGTGGTGGAAGCGGTGCCGAAAAGGAAGGCGGTTTAATTGATTGTACGGTTTGTGCCGGCAAGGGAGAGGTGCGAGAAACCACTGCATCGTTTTTTGGCAATATTACCAGAGTATCCACCTGCAATGTTTGTCGTGGCAATGGCAAGGTGCCTAAGAATAACTGTCATTCCTGTAAGGGCGAGGGCAAGAAGCACTCTAAGAAGACCATTAATTTAGACATCCCAGCAGGTTTGAAGGACGGCGAGGTTCTGGCTGTAAGAGGCGAGGGGCAGGCAGGTTTTAGGGGGACTAAGGCCGGTGAGCTATATATCCAAATTAAGGTTGAACCAGATAAAAGATTCAAGAGAGTTGGTAATGATTTGGTCTACGAGATGTCGGTCAAACTAACAGACGCACTTTTGGGCGCAAAGGTGCGAGTACCGACAATTGACGGCGAAAAAGAAATCGAGATACCGGCCGGTGTCCAAAACAACGAGGAGCTCAAGCTCGGCGGTCTAGGCATCTGGGGTAGACCAAAAGGGGACCAGATAGTAAAAATCAAAATCGAAATTCCCAAAAAACTCAACAATAAAGCTAAAAAGTTGGCCGAGGAGTTGTCACGGGAAATTTAAGTTTAATTTTTACTCTTTACTTTTTGGGACGGTGGTATATTAAAGAAAATAGTAAATTAAAAACTAATGACCAACCAAGTTTTTTCTCAAATTTTAATTTATCTGACCGATTTTTCCAGTT
>CAYHQI010000001.1:24617-26260 GCA_964358785.1 uncultured Candidatus Saccharibacteria bacterium | reverse complement strand
CATTTCGAGAGTTCTGTCGAAGCCGAGCGGGCATGGTGTTGTGGTGTAATTTACGCAGAACCCCGCCAGAGGCGGGGTGGGTGGTAAACTACACCACAACGAGCGAGGCGAGACAAAAAGTGCAGTGATGCTTGCATCTCGCTGGGGATGCTAAACGGAACGTCTCGAGAAATGATGAGGGGCTCACTCTACTTTTTGAGTGTCTGCCCCTTCGTATATGGCATCAGAGCCATGAAGCGGGCGAGCTTGACCGCATTGGATACCATCCGCTGGTGTTTTTGGCACAAGCCGGTACGGGCCGAAGAAGAGATTTTGAATTGGCCCGAAACAAACTTACGGAGTAGATCCGTTTGTTTGTAGTCAACGTAATTAATTTTGTCCTGACAAGCTAGGCAAACCATAAGATTGGAAATTATAAGTTATAAATTATAATTTAAAATTTAACTTTTTAGAAAGGTATGTCTTTAAGGTTGATCTCTTTTTCTTCGATCTCGTTATCAGAAATAATCGGATCGTTGGTAACGGGCGCATCCTCATTGATGACCGGAATGTCTTCTTCTTTCACCGAGGCAGAAGCCGAGGTGCCCTCCGAAGCCTTGCTGTGCCCATCGTAGCCTTGCGAAGTTGGGGCGTAGGAGGGGGCCTTTGATACCTGTCCGCCTGACTGATATGTGCTTCCCTGTGGTGAGCCTGTCGAACCAATCGCCTTGGGCCCTAATTGCATATTATCAGCGATAATTTCTGTTCGATATCTTTTAACTCCGTCAGACCCTTGCCATGATCTTGTCTGCAGTCGTCCTTCAAAAAGCGCCATCTGACCCTTGCGCAAGTATTTGGTAATTATATCAGCTAGGCCAGCCCAGGCGACAATTGTATGAAATTCTACCTGCTCTTGTTTCTCGCCGGTGGCTTTGTTGTTCCAAACCCGATTTGTCGCCAACCTAACAGTAACCACCATTTGTCCCGATGGCGTTGTTCTTGATTCAGGATCAGCGGCCAGCCGACCGATTAGGAATACCTTATTCAAATTCACTGTAGTTTATAAAGTTATAAAGTCATAAAGTTTATAAAGTGGATTTGTTTCCAACTTTACGAACTTTACGAACTTTACGAACTTTTTACTTGTCGAAGGCTACAGGCCCTCGATGACTTTTTCTATATCCTTTTCTAACTGTTCTGTTTCTTCTTTGGTTTTGGGTTTTTGCTTGGCGGCTTCCATGGGAGCAACGGGTTCATGAGTCCTGACTCTTGGTCGCGACCGATGCTGGCCCAGTATTCGCAGTTCTTTCATGTCCGGTTTGGCAAGCAATAGGTAGCGTAGCACGCTATTCTGCAATTTCATCTGAGCGTTAACCTTTTCAATCACTTCCGGTAGAGCAGTGA
This sequence comes from uncultured Candidatus Saccharibacteria bacterium, assembly GCA_964358785.1. Lineage (GTDB taxonomy): Bacteria > Patescibacteriota > Minisyncoccia > 2-02-FULL-40-12 > IGHO2-01-FULL-4-A > 2-01-FULL-44-17. The sequence continues at coordinate 24,877 of CAYHQI010000001.1, read as the reverse complement.
AGTCCATTAGGCCGAAATAAGCGTAGTGCTTATTCTTGATTGGATAAGAAAGATGAGATTTGCGCGGGTCTCTCGAGATTGATACTGAACCGCCGTTTTGCGCTATTAAATCGTTAAGCTCCTGTACCTGCACCCTAACGGCGGCCTCTTCAAGGTCGGGGTTAATATGATAGGCAAGTTCGTAAGTTTTAGGATTAATATCTGTTTCCACAGTTAGGAAAAGGTTAGCAAAATTTATAATTGCAGTCAAATTTGAATAT
>CAYHQI010000001.1:11052-24517 GCA_964358785.1 uncultured Candidatus Saccharibacteria bacterium | reverse complement strand
TATTGTGTTTGCAATGATTTAAGAGTTTTGATATAAATTAAGCTAAGATGGATTTTAGTAGGTTAAAAGAATTGGTCAAAAGGTTGGGGGGGGTTTTGGTTTTGAATGGTGACGAGCCGGAGTTTGTGATTTTGTCATACCGTCAATATGAAAAGATCGAGGCTGGAGAGGAGGTTCGCCTTTCTACCGGTTCTAAGACGCATAATGGTTCGGCAGAAACAAATGGTTTGGCTAAGGCTGTTGTTGATAGGGATATTAGCGATGACGATAACAACGATGAAGATGAGCGGGGATTTGTTGAAAGATTAAATCACGAAATTCTGGCACTGAAAGAAGAGATACGGTTAAAGGAAGAGGCTGAATTAGTCGCGAACGAGCAATCCGCAGAACCCGTTGCCCAGATAGTTGACTTCGATTAAGTCCTCAGCTATAATGCTACTACTTGTTTTAATAGAGCATAGGCGCCAGGTTTTAGTTACCAGTTTAACTCGTTAGACTAGTAACTAGAAACTAGCACTAGCAACTAGCTTAATATGGCGGAAAAATTCGAACGAAATAAGCCGCACTTGAATGTCGGCACAATCGGTCATGTTGACCACGGTAAGACGACTTTAACAGCGTCTATTTTGCATGTCCTTGATATGTATAAAGACGAGGGCTATGGCGCTAGGGTTGAGAAGGTCGACCAGATTGATAACGCTCCGGAAGAAAAGGCCCGAGGCATTACTATAGCTCTTCACCATTCTGAATACTGGACTCCCAAGCGCCACTATGCTCACGTTGATGCTCCGGGACACGCCGACTACATTAAGAACATGATTACCGGTGCTGCCCAGATGGACGGTGCGGTTTTGGTTGTCGCCGCGACTGACGGCCCCATGCCCCAGACACGCGAACACATTCTACTTGCCCGACAGGTTGGCGTACCTAATGTAATAGTATTTTTGAACAAAGTTGATCAGGTTGATGATCCGGAAATGCTCGATCTCGTTGAAGCCGAGATTCGCGAACTTTTAAACAAGTACCAGTTTCCCGGAGACAAGACCCCAATAATCAGAGGTTCCGGATTGAAGGCGCTTGCGGCTACCAGCAAAGACGACCCAGCCATTAAGCCGATCAAAGAACTTATCGATACTCTGGATTCTTATTTCCCGGAGCCGGTTCGTGATATGGATAAGCCATTTTTGATGCCAGTCGAAGATATCTTCTCTATTGAAGGCCGTGGCACGGTTGTAACTGGCCGTATTGAAAGAGGTAAGGTTAAGATTAACGAAGAAATTGAAGTCGTTGGCATTAAGCCGACGCAGAAGACCGTTGTAACTGGTATCGAAATGTTTAACAAGCAACTTGAAGAAGGCCTTGCTGGCGATAATGCCGGTCTGTTGTTGCGAGGTTTGAAGAAAGAAGACATTTCCAGGGGCCAAGTTCTTGCCAAGCCGGGATCCATCACTCCTCACACTGAATTCGATGCTGAAGTTTATGTTTTGTCTAAAGAGGAAGGTGGCAGGCATACCCCATTTTTCAAAGCATATAAACCGCAATTCTACTTTAGAACAACTCATGTGACCGGGGAGGTAACTTTGCCTGAAGGTACGGAAATGGTTATGCCGGGAGATACAGTCAGCGTCAAGGTTAAGCTTATTGCTCCGATTGCCATGGAAGAGAAGCAGCGCTTCGCTATTCGTGAAGGTGGTAAGACAGTAGGCGCTGGAGCGGTAACAAAAATTAATACATAAAAAAAGAGGAGCCCCAACCATTGCTGGTTGGGGCTCCGTTAGTCCCTGGAGATTTCACTACGAAAAGGGTTTTGAAACCATCTCCTAACATTAGCACATTGATTATGGTAACCAAGAAAGAAAAACCGCCGGAAATAGCCCAACGAATCAGGATTAAGCTCCGGGCTTATGATAATAAGATAATTGATAAGTCTGCCAAGCAGATCGTTGATACTATTGAACGCAATGGCGGTAAAGTTAACGGGCCAGTACCCTTGCCAACGCAGATACGCAAATACACAGTCAATCGTTCGGCCTTCATAGACAAGAATTCCCGCGAGCAGTTCGAGATGCGAGTTCACAAGCGCCTGATAGATATTTCCAATCCCAATTCCAAGATAATTGATTCTCTGATGAACCTTAATTTACCAGCCGGAGTAGATATCGAATTAAAGATGTAATCTTTAATTCGATATCTACTCCGCAACGAAGGGGTCGGGGAACGATGACGGTTCTCCGATGAGGAAGTTGGAAACCGCTTGGTTTCCAGGAGCGGGAGTGGTGCCCTAGCGAGTGGAGCGAGCGGGGGAGGGGCCCGCGACGGAGAGGATATTGAACTTAAAATGTAGCTTATTGATGGTAATAAATGTCGTTGTCACTAAGTGACGCCGACATTTGTTACTTTCTGTGAGCCCGCCTAAATTTTTGGACTAGTGCTTCGCGCATTGCCGTAGGCAAGTCCAAAAACTTAGGCGGGTGAGGTAACAATATAACTTAATGCAAATTTTGTTCACCCCGTTAGATATTCTTGATGTCAATCTCACAAAATTTGTGTTATTTGGATTTTCCCGTTTAAATAATATTTTCTTTTTTCAAGAGATTATGTCTAACGGGGCAAACAAAATTTGAGCTAACAGTTTATAGATTCGCTGTCTTTAATTACCCAGCTGAATCTGGGTTTTTGGTTACTATGAGCTTTTTATTGGGTAAAAAAATCGGGATGACTCAAATTTTTCAGGATGACGGCAAAGTGGTGCCGGTAACTTTGATTGAAGCCGGGCCGATTACGGTAACTCAAGTTAGGACCAAAGAAAAAGACGGCTACGAAGCGATACAGATTGGTTACGGCAAAGAGAAAAAACCGAATAAATCCAAGGCCGGGCATTTAAAAGATTTGAAGCCATTTAATACGCTGAAAGAAACAAAAATGCTTAGTGATAAAAAAAGAGGCGAGGAGTTGGATGTTACCTCATTCAATATCGGCGACATAATAAAGGTTAGCGGTATATCCAAGGGCAAGGGATTTCAGGGAGTGGTTAAGCGCCACGGATTCCATGGGATGCCGGCCAGCCATGGTGCCCATCATGTTTTACGCCACGCCGGCTCAATTGGACAGCGTTTTCCGCAGCATACACTCAAAGGTATGCGTATGGCTGGCCGCATGGGTGGTGTGAGGGTAACGACCAGAGGATTACAAATTGTGGCCGTTGATAAGGAAAATAATTCATTGGCGGTAAGAGGCGCAGTGCCGGGACGAAGGGGGACGCTATTGGAGATACAAAAATTATAAATTTTAAGTTATAAAAATGAAAACCAATCTTTACAATCAATCTGCCGAGGTCATTGGCGATGTCGAATTACCCGATAAGATATTTGGCGTGGCAATGAATGTGGAACTTGTTAAACAAGTGCTCGACGCCCAGAGTGCAAATTCAAGACAGGTGATTGCTCACACCAAGGATAGGGCTCAAGTCCGTGGCGGTGGTCGCAAGCCTTGGAAACAAAAAGGCACCGGGCGAGCAAGGCACGCTTCCATCAGATCACCGATATGGAAGGGCGGCGGCGTAGCTTTTGGTCCGACCAAAGAGAGGAACTTCGAAAAAAAAATAAATAAAAAAATGAAGCGCCTGGCGCTATTTATGGCATTATCGAGCAAGATTATAGATAAAGAATTGATAGTGTTGGATGGTCTTAAATTCGATGTGCCCAAGACCAAGGCCGGAGCCAATGTAATGAAGGTTTTGTCTGCTAAGCTTAACAATCAAAGAGAAGTTAACCCCGACGCCGGAGGGTCGGGGCTCCGACTGAAACGTCGGAGGAAAAAAATGGACTCGATTTTATTCGTGACTCCCAATCAAGACAAAACAACTCTGCGCGCCTTTAATAATTTACCGTTTGTTAATATGCTGTCAGCCGATAGCCTGAATATTAAGGATGTATTAAGTAAAAAGTATTTGGTTTTGTTGCAAGATGCGGTACCGGTGATTGAAAAGACGTTCGAATTATAGAGATGAATCCCGTTAGAGGTCTCGCTCGCGACAAAGTCGCGAGTCCGAAGGACCTCGGCGGGGCTACCTCTAACGGGATGAAATTATTTAATAAAACAACCAAAGAAAAAGAAAAGTCCGAGATCAAGGAAGAAAAACCCGCTGACGAACAGGCAGTTTTGCCTGTTGCGCCATTATTGCCCAAGGGCGGAGACGCGAGTTCTTACAGGGTTGTCTTGTCGCCACATATTACCGAGAAGGGAACGATAATGAGCGAGCAGAATAAGTATGTTTTTAGAGTTGCGGAAAGCGCGAATAAACTTGAGATAAAAAAATCGATAAAGGGTTTATATAAAGTAGACGTGGCTAAGGTTATGGTTTCGTATGCTAGGCCTAAGATTAGGAAGACCGGCAAGCGCGAAGGCCACAAGCCTGGATTTAAAAAAGCGATAGTAACATTGAAAGAGGGAAGCAAGATAGATATAGCGGCGTAATTATAAATTTTAAGTTATAAATTATAAATCAATTATCAATTTGCAGTTTTCAATTAATTTTGAAAATTAAAAATTAAAAATTGAAAATTTGTGTCAAAAGCGTATAAACCTACAACTCCGGGACGAAGACAAATGTTGGGATATGATTTCTCGAATTTGTCTGGCGCGGAACCACTTAAGTCGTTGACGGCTGGTTTTAGGCGTGCGGTTGGCCGTAATAATCAAGGCAGGATTACGTCCCGTCATCGTGGAGGCGGAGTTAAGAGGTTGTATCGTATTATTGACTTCAAACAGAACAAGATGGGCGTGCCGGCTAAGGTTTTTTCAATCGAGTATGATCCTAACCGTACTTCTAGGATCGCTCTGTTGCATTATGCTGACGGAGAGAAGAGGTATATATTAGCGCCAGAGGGATTGAAGGTGGGTGCGCAAATTGTTACCGCTGAAAAAACGGCGCTTGAGCCAGGCAATAGGACGAAACTCAAAAATATTCCGCAGGGCACGATTATCCACAATATTGAATTACATCCGGGCAAGGGTGGACAGCTGATAAGGTCAGCAGGCGTGGGCGCGACAGTGCTGTCTCACGAGGGAGAATATGTGCAGGTAGTTCTTCCGTCGTCCGAGGCGCGCAGGTTTCATGGTAATGTCATGGCATCCATTGGACAGTTGTCCAATTCAGAACACAGTTCGATAATACTTGGCAAGGCAGGCAGGGCGAGGTATCTTGGAAGACGGCCGAAGGTGCGCGGAACGGCCATGAATCCGGTGGACCATCCGCACGGTGGCGGTGAGGGCAGACAGCCGATCGGTATGCCTCATCCGAAGACTCCGTGGGGTAAGCCGGCATTGGGGGTTAAGACAAGAAAGAAGAAAAAGAAGTCATGGAAATTTATAGTAAGAAGAAGGAAAAAGTAACGCGAGACCTTACCAATTTTTCTTTGTTTGTCCTGCGCTTACAAATTTAATCAAATTTCCTCATTTTTCTAGATGTGCTCATATAGATGATTCCCATCAGCGAAAAATATCGTAAATTTGAAAAATTTGTTCCGGCGCATACAGAAAAGAAAAATTGGCAAGGTCTCGCTACGGCCTTTTTAAAAATAAAAACTCGCGATTATTCGCGAGTCCTAGAAAGACGGAGGTCTTCTAGTAAACCATTAACGTTTAAAGAGTCAGCACGGATGGCCGCAAAAATAGCGATGAGCGCAGAAGATGCAAGAATAGCGTCAATCAGGATATTAACAACCCGTAACGTAGGCGAGGCAACATAGACATAGATACTTGAACCATTTTGATTAAGAATATCAGGCAGGATGTGAATACCGATGCCGAGAGTGAGTAAGGTCAGAGTAGTTATCAGAAAAATGTTACTGATTTTACACCAAAACTTGTATTTTGAGTTCATGCTTGATTTCATGGTTTTTCCTTGTAAAATAACGATTTTCTGTAAATTATAATAATCCTAAATCAATCAAATGTCAAGAAGTATCAAAAAGGGCGTATATGTAGATGAAAAACTGATGAAAAAAGTCGGCAAGCTTAGAGTGGGCGACAAAACCGTGATTAAGACTTGGGCGCGGGCTTCGACGATCGTGCCGGAAATGGTTGGATATACGTTCGGAGTGCATAACGGTAAAATTTTTATAGAAGTTTTTGTAACAGAAGATATGGTTGGTCATAAGTTGGGAGAGTTTTCGCCGACACGTAAGTTCAGCCGCCATGGTGGTCGAATGCAGCGCGAGATAGAAGCGGCGACTAAGCAGAAAGAAATAGATGCGTCTAAGGCGGCAAAGGTAGAGCCCGCCGCTACAAAGTAGCGGCAAGTTATCAAGTTTATCAAGTTGAAAGTTTATCAAGTTAGAATACTTTATGAACTTTATGAACTTTATGAACTTTTAACTCGATGCAGGTTATTGCTCAATTAAACAACTTAAGAATATCCCCGCGCAAGGTCAGATTAGTGGCGCGAGCGGTCAGGGGTATGGATGCGGCGGTGGCTAAACACCAGCTGGATTATATTATCAAAAAATCGTCCCAGCCGATTTCGAGATTGCTTGATTCCGCCCTATCCAATGCGTACAATAATCTCGGCTTAGTTAAAGAGAATCTTTTTATTAAAGATATCGTTGTAAATGAAGGGCCGAAGCTCAAGAGATTTCGTCCCAAAGGTTTTGGCATGACTTCGCCGATAGAAAAGAAAACATCGCGCATTAAGATCGTATTAGAAGAAAGAGTGCCGGGTTTGAAAGCAAAATCACAAATTCCAAGCGCTAAACCTCATGCAATATCAAAATCCGAAACGGAGGAAGTAGCCGAAACAATAAAAGAAGTGAAATCGATTAAAGAAATAGCCAGGCCGACAGTTAAGAAGGAGATTGGTAAGAAGGGCGGAATATTCGGTGGTGTGAGTGGATTGGGTAAGAGGTTTTTTAGACGGAAGGCAATATAATCATGGGTCAAAAAATATCTCCAACATCAATGAGGCTATCGATAAACAAGGATTGGAAATCCCGCTGGTTTAACGTTAAGAAGTATCCGGAATTTTTGAAGGAGGACGTTGCCATTAGGGCATTCCTGACTAAGAAGTTGAAAAATATGAGCGTTGACAGAGTTGAGATCGAGCGTAGTCCCGATGTCCTTGCGATTACGATCAATACCGCTCGTCCGGGATTGATCATCGGCCGCGGGGGTACTGGCATTGAAGATCTTAAGCTAGATATTATTAAAATAGTAAAGCGCAAGACGGCAGTCCGTCTTGACGTACAAGAGTTCAAAAATCCTGAAACTTCGGCAACTATAGTTGCCGAGCAGATGGCGGAACAGATAGAAAAACGATTGCCGTATAGGCGCTTGCTGAAACAGACTCTTGCCAAGATAGTGGCTAATCGCGATGTTAAGGGAGCGAAGGTTAGAATAGGTGGTCGGCTAGACGGAAATGATATTGCCCGAACCGAGCATCTTGAACAGGGCAATCTGCCGCTCCAAACTTTGAGAGCAAATATAGATTACGCCCAGGCAACGGCGCATACGACATTTGGAACGGTAGGAATTAAGGTTTGGATTTATAAGGGTTTGAAATTTTAATTAAAATTTCAAACCAGTAAAAAGTTCGTAAAGTTCGTAAAGTTCGTAAAGTTATTCAAAATTTAACTTTATAAACTTTATAACTTTATAAACTTGATGAACTAACTTGTTACAACCTAAACGCATAAAACATCGCAAGGTACATAAGGGTACGCTAAAGAGAGTCGCGACGCGCGGTCATTATTTGAGTTTTGGCAGTTACGGATTAAAGGCAATGGAATCCAGTTGGTTGAAAGCAAATCAAATTGAGTCGGCGCGGCGGGCAATTACGCACTTCATTCAGCGGGGAGGCAAAATTTGGATAAGAGTTTTTCCTGATAAGCCGAGAACGCAGAAGGGGGCGGAAGTTGGTATGGGTGGCGGAGCGGGTTCATTGTCGCATTTTATTGCGCCGGTTGAGGCCGGTAGGATTCTTTTTGAAATGGATGGTGTGACGGAAAAGGCAGCCATGGAAGCGTTGAGGTTGGCGGCGCATAAATTGCCGATCAAGACACGGTTTGTTAAGAAGTAGCCCTCTCAAAAATTACAAATCATAGCAGAAAGGTTTGCCGACCAGCTACGCGCATGTGTTTTGCTGGCCCTTCGGGACAGGCGCAAAACGCACGCGCCTCCGCCGCTGAATAACATCCTCCGCATAGCAATTGTGGGAGTGATAAAAATCGCCGATTTGTATCGGCTTGGGGTGTGTAATTTTTGAGGGAACTAGTTCGTGAGTGGCGCGGTTGAGGAGTGACGACGACGAAATACTGAGCATAGCAATGCGAATGTGTTGGAAGAATAAAAAAATCAGGCCTAAGCCTGATGGTGAGGATCCACGCATGTTTTAGAAAAATAGATGCCGGCACAAAGCATGAACAGGGTTAATGCTGCATAGCCGATAAACAAAAAGAGAAAGACAGCATGGACGAAGTCGTATAATTCTTTATTTGCTGTAACTGGCCAGTATATCCACAGCAAGAGGTTGGTTAACGCTGGAACAGAGATAACTGATATTCCAGAAAACATAACACCCAAACACTTACGGCAGCGAGGCATATCGCGTGTCTCCTTTTGTCAAATAACGAATCTTATGTCATAGTAGTAGGAATAATAAATTAAGTCAAATATGAAATTTAATGATATACAATCAAAATCGCAGAACGAGTTGAACGAGATGCTGAAGGAGTTGAGGATTAAACTTGGCAAATTGAGATTTGAATTGGCTAATAAATCCTTGAAAGACGTAAGTCAATTAAAGAAAACCAAAAAAGATATAGCGCGCATACTAACCGCAATCAAGTCGCCGATGCAGAATAATGGTGCGTAAGTTAAATTCAAATTTTCAATTTTAAATTTTAAGTGAAATTTCAAATTCAAATTAAAAAACAGTTTTGAGTTTAAAAAGCTATGAAGCAAATAACAAAAAAAATAAGACAATTAAAAGGAGTAGTCGTTTCGGACAAGATGACTAAAACAGTTGTGGTTTCGATTACTCGTCTAAAGAAACATCCCAAGTACAAGAAATATTATAAGGTAACCAAGAAATTCAAGGCCCATGACGAAAAGGGGGAATATCATATCGGAGATAAGGTAATAATCCAGGAAACAAAACCGATGTCGAAAGATAAGCGTTGGCGGGTTACCGCCAAGCTTTAGCCGAAAGTTCATCAAGTTCATCAAGTTCGTAAAGTAAATTAACTTTATAAACTTGATAACTTTATAAACTTGAAAAACTAGATTGATCCAACTACGCTCAATGTTAAAAGTTGCCGACAATAGTGGCGCCAAGAAAGTTGGCGTAATTAAGGTTTTAGGCGGATCTAAACGCAGATATGGCCAGATCGGAGATATTATTGTGTTTTCGGTTAAAGAAGCCGAGCCTCGCAAGGCGGTGAAGAAGAAGGAAGTGCTCAAGGGTGTGATCGTAAGGCAGCGCAATAACTTCAGGCGTAAAGACGGGAGCTATGTCAGATTTGATGAAAATGCCGTAGTGATATTAGAGGGTGCAACCAAGGAACCCAAGGGTGGAAGAATTTTCGGACCGATACCTAGAGAGATCAAGGAGAAGGGGTTTGATACGATAGTAAGTTTGGCACAAGAGATCGTCTGAACGAGGTAAGTTGAAAGTTCATCAAGTTCATCAAGTTCGTAAAGTAAATTAACTTTATAAACTTGATAACTTTAAGAACTTTATAAACTGTTTGATGAATATCAAACGCGGTGACAATGTAAAAATGTTAAATGGCAAAGATCGGGGTAAGACCGGGAAGGTTTTGTTTGTTTTTCCAAAGGAGGGGAAGATTGTGGTTGAAGGATTGAATACGGTGGCGCGACATTTGCGGCCCAAGAAGCAGGGACAGAAGGGACAGATAGTGCGCAAAGAGCGGGCGATTAATCTTTCGAATGTTATGCTGGTATGCAAGAGTTGCGGCAAACCGACTAGGACCGGGCATAAAGTTGTAGGAGAGAAAAAGATGAGGGTTTGCAAGAAGTGCGGAGCAGAAAACTAAATCATGGATACTAAATCTAAATTGACAAAAACAGAAGCACCCAGATTATTAACCAAATACAGAAAAGAAGTTATGCCAGCCATGCGGGTAAAGTTTGGTTACAAGAATGTGATGGCGATACCGAAAATTGAGAAAGTGGTTGTAAATGTAGGCTTTGGGCGCAAGGCGGTGGCTAAAGAAACTAAGACGATTGAAAAAATTGAACAGGATATTACTAAAATTACCGGTCAGAAGGTCGCGATGCGTAAGGCTAAGCAGTCAATATCAAGTTTTAAATTAAGGCAAGGCATGGATGTCGGCATGGCTGTAACCTTGCGCGGAAGGCGAATGTATGATTTTATAGATAGGTTAATTTCAATAGCTTTACCTCGCTCGCGCGACTTCCACGGTCTGGACCAAAAGGCGTTTGACCAGCACGGTAGTCTGAGTATAGGCATAAAGGAACAGACTATTTTCCCCGAAGTAACATACGAATCGCTGAAGGATATATTCAGCTTGCAGATTACGGTAACGACAACGGCCAAGAGCAAGGAAGAGGGGGTAGAATTATTGCGCTTAATCGGATTTCCGATTAAGCAGTAAAAAGTTCGTAAAGTTCGTAAAGTTCGTAAAGTTATTCAAAATTTAACTTTATAAACTTTATAACTTTATAAACTTGATGAACTAACTTGCCCAAGAAATCTACAATTGCCAGGTCAAATAAGAAACCTAAGTTTTCCAGCAGAATCGTAAACCGTTGTTTTATGTGCGGCCGTAAGCATGGTTTCATGAGGAAGTTCGGTCTTTGCAGAATACATTTCAGAGAATTGGCCGGTCAAGGATTATTGCCCGGAGTACACAAATCGTCGTGGTAAGCCACGACTAGTAAAAAGTTTGTAAAGTTTGTAAAGTTCGTAAAGTTATTCAAAATTTAACTTTATAAACTTTATAACTTTATAAACTTGATGAACTAAATTGTCCCCAATCGCTAATATGCTAACCCAATTAAAGAATGCTCAAGCGCGCGGTTTTGCCGAAGTGGTTTTGCCTTTTTCTAAAATGAAATTCGATATTGCTAAAATCTTGAAAGAAAAAAAGTTTATTAACGAAGTTGAAAAAAGAAAAAGAAAAACCAAGAAGTCAGAATTCGACACTTTGGCTATAGTCTTGAAATATGAAAATGGCGCAGGCTCCATTACCGACATAAAAATGGTGTCTAAACCATCGCGAAGGATGTATTCCGGGAAGGAAGAATTAAGACAGGTTAAGAATGGTTATGGCATTTCTGTTATATCTACATCGAAAGGAATAATGACTGGCGGCGATGCTAAGAAAGCAGGAGTGGGAGGAGAAATGCTGTTTGAAATTTGGTAAGTTTTTAATATGAGCAGAATTGGTAAAAAAACAATTAAAATTCCGGTGGGCGTAGAAGTGAATATCGATGGCAGTAGAGTTAGAGTAAAGGGTCCTAAGGGTGAGCTGGAAAGAATACTTCCGGATATTTTGGATATACAAATGATAAATGACACGGTTAGTGTTGGTTTGAAAGGTGGAACTGCAGAGAGCAGAGACAGTTCTAAGTTCTGGGGACTCGGACGGGCTCTCGTTGCGATAATGATCGAGGGCGTATCAAGCGGGTTTGAGAAAATACTTGAGTTTAGCGGAATCGGATTCAAGGCCCAAGTCAACCAGCTGGCGGAAGGGCAGACCATTGAATTAAACCTTGGCTATAGCAACCCAGTTATAATCGAGGCACCCGAGGGCGTTGAATTTAAGGTTGAGAAAAATACAATAAAAGTATCGGGTTTTGACAAGGAGAAGGTTGGCCAAGTTGCCGCTCTAATAAGAGCTGCTAGGCCGCCGGAGCCATATAAGGGTACCGGGATCAAGTATAAGGATGAAATAATAATAAGGAAGGCGGGTAAGAAGGCAGTAGCGACCGCGGGTTAAATTATATTATAATGAAAAATAAAAAAGTAGAACAAAGAGTAAGGCGGCATATGCGGGTTAGAGCCAAGATCAAGGGAACGGCAAAAGTTCCGCGGGTTTCAGTTTTTAGAAGTAACAGGCATGTCTTCGCACAGCTTATAGATGATGGTGCCGGCAAGACGATTGTCAGCAGTATCGTTAAGTCTAAAGGTAAGAGTACTATTAAGGGTGATAAAACCGAGATCGCGTCAGCCGTAGGTGAGATGCTTGCCAAGAAGGCCAAGGATGCCGGCATCAGCCAAGCGGTGTTCGACAGAGGCGGGTATAAGTATCATGGAAGGGTTAAGGCCTTGGCCGAAGGTTTGCGCAAGGGAGGACTAAATTTTTAAAATTAAGACATTGGAAATTAATTGAAAATTGAGAATTGAAAACTGTAAATTACTAAAAATATGGCAGACGAACAAAAAAACAATTCGCCAGTTGGCGGAAATAAAAGAGATCGCGGACGGCGTGGCGGTGACAGGCGTTTCGGGGCTCCAAAAGAGAAGTCGGAGTTTGATTCGCAGACATTGGATATCGCGCGCGTAACCAGGGTTACCAAGGGTGGCAAGAGATTTAGCTTTCGCGCGACGGTGGCTGTGGGCGATCGCAAGGGCAGGGTGGGCGTAGGCGTTGCCCAAGGTCATGATGTTGCCCAGTCTATGCAGAAAGCCACCAATAAGGCTCGCAAAAATGTAATAACAGTGCCGATGAAAAAGGGCACCATACCTCACAGCATTTTATTCAAATATAATAGTGCCGTGATATTGCTTAAGCCGGCTCGATTAGGTAGCGGTGTAAGGGCCGGCGGTCCGGTTCGTGCAGTAGTTAAGCTGGCCGGAATTGAGAACATCACTGGCAAGTTGATTGAGAGGACGGGTAATAAAATTAATATTGCCAGGGCGACGATAGGGGCATTAGCGAAGTTAAAAAGTTAATCAAGTTTATAAAGTTTGTAAAGTTCTCCAAGCTAGCTAACTTGAGGAACTTGATAAACTTGAAAAACTCATGACTACTTGCAATTACATCAATTAAAATCCACAACTAAAAATAAAAAAAGAAAGCGCGTTGGTCGCGGGGGTAAGCGCGGCACCTATTCCGGCCATGGTAGCAAGGGTCAGAAGGCTCGCGCCGGAACAAGGATCAGGCCCGGTTTTCGCGGTGGAGACAATCCGATTTGGAAGCTTTTTCCCAAACAGCGTGGCGCTACTAAGAAAGTTGATATTAAGCATCGGGCGTTTCAGGTCAGATACGCTAAGCCGGCGATTGTTGATTTGAATAAGTTGAACGCGTCTTTCCAAGATGGTGATCTTGTATCACCCAAGGTTTTAATAAAAAAGGGCGTAATCAAGAGTTATAAAAAGGGAGTTAAGGTTTTAAGCGAAGGCGAATTGACCAAAAAACTTAATTTTTCAGGATTGAAGTTTTCTAAGTCGGCGCAAGAGAAGATATTGAAAGCCGGCGGT
>CAYHQI010000001.1:9632-10952 GCA_964358785.1 uncultured Candidatus Saccharibacteria bacterium | reverse complement strand
TCTCTAACGGGATGAACCGTATCCTCAAAATTTTCAAAATTCCAGACTTACGCAACAAGGTGCTTTTTATTTTGGCTTTGCTGGTTGTTTTCCGTATTGCTGCCGTAATTCCGGTTCCGGGCGTTGATCCGGTCAGACTCAAGGATTTTCTTGCCAATAACCAATTGTTCGGTTTGATCAGTGCTTTTACCGGTGGCGGCCTGAATAGTTTCTCTATAGTAATGCTAGGTCTTGGTCCTTACATCACCTCCTCTATCATTATGCAGCTTTTGACTATGATCTTTCCTTCGTTGGAACAGATGTATAAATATGAGGGTGAGGCTGGAAGACAAAGATTTAATCAGTACTCTCGTCTTTTGACCGTTCCGCTGGCTATGCTGCAGGGCTATGGTTTCATGGTGCTTCTTTCTCGGCAGGGCGTGATCGGCCAGTTGGATATATTCACCTGGGCGAGTTCGCTTCTGGTAATCGCGGCTGGTTCCGTTTTCCTGATGTGGTTGGGCGAACTGATATCCGAGAAAAATCTAGGCAACGGCGTTTCGCTTTTGATCTTCGCCGGCATAGTAGCTGGATTTCCGACCACGGTTAGACAGACCCTTTTAACTTACACTCCCCAGCAATTGTTTACTTACATAGGTTTCATTGTGGTGGCATTGGTGGTTATAGCCGGAGTGGTATATCTGACAGAGGCTCAACGAAATATCCCGATCAATTATGCTCGACGCATCCGCGGATCTCGGGTTTTTGGCGGCGTATCTACTTATTTGCCGATGCGGGTGAATAATGCCGGAGTGATGCCTATAATTTTTGCGCTTTCTATTTTACTATTTCCTGGCATGATCGCTAGCTTTTTGAGCGGGTCAAATGTCGCTTTTATTGCCAAGATTGCGACATTTTTTAATAATTTTGTTCAAAACCAGTTAATTTACGGCATCGCCTATTTCATATTGGTAGTCTTGTTCACCTATTTTTATACCGCCGTAACCTTTGATCCCAAATCTATTTCTGAAAATATTCAAAAACAAGGCGGTTACATTCCCGGCATCCGTCCTGGTCCGCCCACCTCCCAGTTTTTACTACACTTACTTAATCGAGTTACGCTAGTAGGGGCAATATTCTTGGGCTTGATTGCTGTTCTGCCTCAGATCGTGCAGTCTTTTTCCGGCATAACCACGTTTACCGTTGGCGGCACCTCCATTCTTATTGTAGTCAGCGTTGTCCTGGAAATCCTCAAGTCGGCAGATGCTCAATTGAGTATGTATGAATATTAGGTGCTATCCGCATCTTCTGAAGATTATAAAACTCCCTATAGGGAGTTTT
>CAYHQI010000001.1:0-9532 GCA_964358785.1 uncultured Candidatus Saccharibacteria bacterium | reverse complement strand
GTACTTATAGGGCGCTCCGGTTCCGGCAAGGGAACCCAAGCCGAATTGATTATTAAGAAACATCCCGATACCGAATACATATCTACTGGCAATCTTTTTAGGGATCTTTCTAAACAAAATACAGAAGTCGGGCGCAGAATTGAAGAGGTATTGGAGAAGGGAGGTCTTCCATTTGATGATTTAGCTACAACTCTTTGGATGCATAGCGTGGCCTACAAGGTTCAGGAGGGTGAAGGGATTATGTTTGATGGCGCGCCTAGACGGCTTGACGAAGCACATAATTTAGATAGATTTTTAGAGTGGCTTGGTAGAATCGATAAAACTGCATTCATTTTGATAGATATATCAAGAGAAGAGGCGTTTGCCAGGCTTTCAAAAAGAAGAATTTGCAGTAAGTGCGGCAAGCTCGTGCCTTTTGTCGGTGAGTATAAAGAATGGCAGGACTGTCATGAATGTGGCGGTAAGTTGGTTGAGCGACCCGATGACATACCCGAAGCTATAAATAACCGTTTAGATTATTTTGATAAGATTGTTGTGCCAATGTTGGACTACTATGACAAAAAAGGCGTTCTAATTAAAATAGATGGCCAGCAAAGTATAGATGGAGTTTTCTCCAGCATTACTGCGGCTCTGTTTGAAAAATTCGGCGAATAGATAGCGTAAATGATCCATATAAAAACACAACAAGAAATTGAAGTGATGCGGCAAGGCGGTAAGATACTGGCGGAAATTATTAAGAAGTTAGCTGAAGCGGTGAAGCCGGGCATTACCACCAAAGACATTGATAAGCTCGCTAGCGAGCTTATTTTGTTTTATGCCAAAGAAAATGATTCGCAGGTCAAACCTGCGTTTTTAGGTTATGGCGGCTATCCCGCCAATGTCTGTATTTCAGTTAATGATGAAGTTGTGCACGGCGTTCCTTCAAGCAGAGAGTTTAAAGAAGGAGATCTTGTAAGCTTAGACATGGGGATTAAATTTAAAGATTTTTATTTGGACAGTGCGATTACCTTGCCCGTATGGGGGGGTATGGATTACAATAATTGGTCTGAGTATAATCCTAAGTTCCATAAACTTATCGAGGTTACCAAGGAGGCGTTGAATGCTGGAATTAAGCAGGCAATAAGCGGTAACCATATCGGAGATATTGGCAATGCTATACAAACTGTTATTGAACGCAATAAATTTGGCGTTATTCGTGAATTGGTTGGTCATGGAGTGGGCCGTGAATTACATGAGGAGCCGCAGGTGCCGAATTTCGGTCGGCCAGATGAAGGTATTAAGCTACAAGAAGGAATGGTAATTGCAATTGAGCCAATGGTATCAGTCGGTGATTGGCGACTAGTTAAAGGTACCGACGGTTTTACTTATAAAACTAAAGATGGAAGTTGGGCGGCACATTTTGAGCATACGGTTGCCGTCACCAAAAATGGGCCGGTTGTATTGACTCGGGGTTGACCCCGTTAGAAGTAGCCTCGCCGAGGTCCTTCGGACTCGTCCCGTTAGAGAGTCTGAATAAAACAGTAATACTAACACCGATAGTAGGCTTGGGACGTCCGCACTCTCTAACGGGACTCGCGCCTTTGGCGTGAGCGAGACTTCTAACGGGGTTGACATTTTCGAGGCTTACGGTAAGATGGTAATAGCTCGTTCTTTTTATAAGGAGATTATATGTCTAAGATTAAGGCTCGCAGTAAAAAAAGTGACGGTTTTTCAAGTAAATTTATCAAAGCGCAATCGGTAATTATTGATGACCTGATCGAAGAAATTGGTAAAAAGACATTAAAATTTATTCGGGAGTCTCGCGAGTTGCAAGAAAACGATTCGCGGTCCGCAGACACCGACGGTGACGTGGCTGATGCGGCCAACAAGTTTCAGAATGAGGCTGTAAGGATAGGCGTGGCCTCAAATGATGTCGAGAAATTGCAAGCATTGATTGTCGCAAGAAGAGCTATTCTTACGGGTTCTTACGGGTCCTGTAGCGATTGCACGAAAGCGATTAGTGAAAAAAGGCTAAAGGTAGTGCCCTGGGCGGGTCGTTGTATATTCTGTCAAAAGATTTATGACAGAGAAATTTCATAAAGTTTAGGCAGGGGCTAGAAGCTAGCCCCTTTTTAATTGGGTCGTGGGGCTTTGAAATGAGCTCTAAGTTTGTTATTATTAAGTTAATGTTTCTATCCGTCATTATTCCAGCCTATAACGAGGAGAAGCGTATTGAGAAAACGCTTTTGAGTGTGCATGAGTATTTGTCTCAGCAATCATACGAATACGAAATAATAGTTGTCAGTGACGGATCGCGGGATAAAACTGTAGAAATAGTTGAAGGTTTAAAATCCAATGTCCAAAATTTGAGACTTTTAAATAACAAGGAAAATCATGGCAAGGGCTGGGTGGTGAGGCAGAGCATGCTTGAAGCAAAAGGAGATTTCCGTTTGTTTATGGATGCCGATAACTCTACTACCGTTGATCAGTTTGGGGATTTCTTGCCTTATTTTAGTCAAGGCTATGATATCGTAATCGGTTCTCGCCGTATTGCTGGCGCGGATATTACCGTCAAACAACCATGGTTTAGGGATTTGTTGGGTGGAATTTTTCGATTGATCGTGCATACTCTAGTACCCTTGGGAGTTGAGGATTCGCAAGCGGGATTTAAAGCTTTTTCTAAAACGGTAGCGGAAAAGCTTTTTCCAAAACAAACGATTTTTCGCTGGGCGTTTGATGTCGAGATATTAGCAATTGCTCGCAAGGCGGGTTTCAAAATCAAAGAGGCGCCAATTAAATGGATAAACGATTCCGAGAGCCATGTAAAAATTAGCGGAATGGTTAAGATGTTATTTGAGGTTCTACAAATTAGGTGGAATTTGTGGTCGGGTAAATACAAATAATTTATGCTAAACGAATTTAGACAGGATCTGGTTTCCGGCGAATGGGTGCTTTTTGCTACTGGAAGAGCCAAGCGTCCCGATCAAAGTAGGGGCGAAGCCAAGAATGCCAAACAAGCAAAGGCTGATTGCCCGTTTGAGGATCCAGAAAAATTCGGCAACGAGGTGGTGGCAACTTATTTTTCCACCAAAGGCGGATCTGCCTCCGGCGGAAATAATGATCAAACCGATTGGTTCGTTAAGGTTGCCAAAAATAAGTTTCCGGCGGTTTTGGAGGGCGAAACCGGGCCGTTGAAAAATATCGGTCCGTTCAGCGTTTATGATGCCAAAGGCGTGCACGAAATAGTGATATTCAGAGATCACGACCGATGCCTTAGCCGTTATGAAAAGGAAGAGCTTGCCAGAATTTTTAAAATTTATCAAGAAAGATATACCGCCACGCTCGACCATGGTTCTCGCAAGTACACTCTGATATTTCATAATCATGGTTCTGGAGCCGGTGCCAGCATTCAGCACCCTCACTCGCAAGTCATGTCTATTCCGATATTGCCGCCGGATGTGAAAAGGAGCTTACTTGGCTCGGAAGAATTTTATAAAAAACACAAGAAAAGAATTTACGATGTCATGTTTGATTGGGAAGTGGAGGAAAAAAAGCGCGTTATCTATGAAAACCAATATTTTGTAGCATTCTGTCCGTTTGTTTCTAAAACGCCTTATGAGGTCAGGGTTTTTCCGAAAGAAAGCCATGCCCATTTCGAAAAAATGCCCGAGGAACAACTGATTCATCTCGGCGATATTATGAAAACGGTACTAGCTAAGATTGCCAAGGCCCTTCACGATCCGGATTATAACTTTTTCATACATACGGCACCGCTTGGAGAAATGACTGTTGACCCGCACGAATTTTATACTTGGCACGTTGAAATTGTGCCGAAGATGTCTTTAACTGGAGCTTTCGAGTTGGGCAGTGGCGTAGATGTTAACGTGGTTGATCCTGACGAGGCGGCAAAATTGCTAAGAGAAACCGAAGTTTAAATGAATCCCGTTAGAGGTCGCGCCCGCGCGCTACGCGCGGTCCGAAGGACCTTGGGCGGGCTACCTCTAACGGGATGAATTTGTTATTTTTTGGAACAATTGGCATTAAGTCCCTGGAATTTCTGGAGAGATTAGGTTACGGCGGCATTTTTATTATGTCCGCCCTGGACAGAATTACAATTTCTTTGATACCTACCGAGGTGTTATTGCCGCTTTATGGATTCTTGATAGGTAAGGGCATTTTTTCTTTTTGGCCGACTTTTGTAATTATAAGTTTTGGCGCGCTTGTCGGAGAGGTGGCACTTTACTGGATTTTTGCCAGAGGCGGCAGGCCGTTTGTAGAAAAATACGGCAAGTATTTTTGGGTTTCTAAACATGACTTGGACCACCTGGATCGGCTTTTCGCCAAGCACGGCCAGAAGCTGGTTTTTTGGGGACGCTTCTTGCCGGTTGCCAGAGCGATAGTCGCGATACCAGCCGGCATTTCGCGTATTAATTTGAAAAAATTTGCGATTTATAGTTTTTTAGGCATGTTGCCTTATAATTTTTTGCTTATTGTTTTAGGCGAGAAAACAGGAGAAAACTTTGACCGTTTTAGGCCATATTTTAATGCCGTCGAAAAAATTGGGCTCGCGGCTCTCGTCTTGTTCATAATCTGGTATATTTATAGACATTTGAAGAACGGACACTTAACTCATGGATAAAATCATAATCGCAAATTGTCCCGATTTTCACAAAACTAAGTTTTGATGAAAATCGAGGATCCTCGATTTTTATATCTTGGAAATACCAAGATTAAAAATCGGGAGAAAGCTAATCGTGAGCAAAACCATAATCGCAAATTGGAAAGCCAATCCGACAACTCTGGAGGAGGCCCTAGATCTTTTTGATTTTTATTTGTCCGAAATTTATAAATATCCGAATGTTCAGCTTATTGTTTGCCCACCGTTTGTTTATATTGAGGAGCTGGCCAAAAAACTACCCGCTTCGCCAAAGCTTCAGCGAGGCGAGCAAACTACAAACGGTTCGACCGTCCTGAGCTCACCGTCGAAGGACTACAAACTGCAAACTATTTCTCTCGGATCCCAAGATCTTTTCTGGGAGGGGTCTGGTCCATATACCGGTGAGATTTCAGCCGAGATGCTCACACCATTTAACGTCAGATATGTTTTAGTTGGTCATTCTGATAGGCGTTATAAAATAGGTGAAACAGACGAAATTATAAATAAAAAAATAAAAGCCGCAATAAAAGCGGATATTACGCCGATACTCTTGGTCGGCGAACAAAAAAAGGGAGATGACAGGACGGTGGTTATAGAAAAACAGCTAGCCGTCGATCTTGGCGATTTAACCAGTGAGCAAGTATCACGAGTTTTAATTACCTACGAACCAGTTTGGGCAATCAGCACCCAACCCAATGCTGAACCAGATACCCCCGAAAACACACTGAAAGCGATAAAAATTATTGATAATTTTATAACTACAAACTACAAACTACAAACTACAAACTATTTGTATGGTGGTTCTGTTAATCAAAAAAATGTCGCTGATTTTCTCAAGCATCCAGAAATCTCCGGCGCCGTCATCGGCGGCGCTAGCCTACGCAAGGAAGAGTTTACAGAAATTTTAAAAATCGTTTCTAATCTGTGATTAAATATATCAACGAATTAAAAAAAGAAGATCTTGAAAACAAAAAAGTCCTGTTGCGGGTAGATTTTGACATCCCCATAATTGACGGGAAGATAGCGGAAGATTACAGAATTAAAGCGCAGAAGGAGACAATTGATTATTTGATTAATGCAGGAGCGAGGGTGCTTATGGTTGCTCATCTGGGGCACGAGATTTCAGATGCTAGTTTTAGTCCGATTGTTGAGGAGTTGGGAACAATTTTGGGTCAGACACTGACACTGGTGCCCCGCTTGGAGCTTGCCTCAGTTAATTTTTTGTTTGAGAAATGTCAGCTTTTGCTGCTTGATAATATCAGACAGGACTCGCTTGAAATTCAAAATGATGACGGTTTAGCGGTGCGGCTGGCGAATGGATTCGATTATTATGTCAATGATGCTTTTGCCACAATGCATCGCAATCATACTTCAATCGTCGCCGTTACCAAGCACTTGCCGTCATATGCCGGACTTCTCGTAAGAAAAGAGGTTGATAATTTAGAGCAGGCCATGAGAGCGCCGATGGAGGGCAAGATATTAGTGCTTGGTGGAGCGAAAATCTCAACCAAGATGCCGGTAATTAAAAACTTTATTGAGAGAGCCGAAAAAATCTTGATCGGCGGGGCCTTAGCGAATAATTTTTTCAAAACGCAAGGAATAAAAGTGGGTGCTTCGGTAGTTGATGATGCCGTTGCGCTGGATGTTAAAAGCGAGAATATTATCTTGCCCAGAGATTTCATAACAGCTGAAAAGGGAAGCGAGTCTAGCTCCGTAAAGCTTTATAAACCACCGGCGAATGTCGGGGAGGCAGAGGCGATATTGGATATCGGGCCGGAAACTGCGGAAGAGTGGGCAGAGATAATTGAGCGGGCCAAGATGGTTATTTGGAATGGGCCGATGGGTTATTTTGAGCACAAGGATTTTGAAGAAGGCACGGAGATTATTGCCGAAGCGGTGTCCAAAGTGGAGCGTTCTATCGTCGGTGGCGGCGACACCATTGTCGCCGTCGATAAATTCGGCCTGCTTGATAAATACGGTTTTGTTTCTACCGGCGGCGGCGCCATGCTTGAGTTCCTCGCTGGCAATAAGTTGCCTGGCTTAGAGGCGTTGGGATATTATAAGTAATGAAATATCATATCTATTTTCATGATGACTTTGACGGAGTGGTCTCAGCGGTTGTTTTTTGGGATTTTTTTAGAAAAAGAGGCGATAAGTTACTAAGCTTTAATCCCATTAATTATGAGCCGAACCTCAAGAAGAATTGGGCGGATTTTAAGTTTAAGACCCCATTTATTCTAGTTGATTTCATGTATCATCCCAAAGCGGTTTGGTGGTTCGATCACCACGAGACTTCTTTTATTAATCCTGATTGGAAGAAAAAATATAAAGATGATGACACGCATGCTTTTAATCCCAGTTTTAAATCTGGTTGCGGCCTGACACTTGCGTATTTGAAGAAAAAGTATAAATACAAAGCGCCAAGGCATATAGAATATTTGGTAAAGTGGGGCGACATCATTGATTCGGCCGGTTATAAAAATGCCAAACAAGTAGTAGAGAGAAAGGGGCCGGTGCTACAGTGGATGTCATTTTTGAATTCTTTGGATAGAACAAATCAAAAAACTTACCAGGCAAGGATAGCCGGTATTATTAAACAATTGGCAACGAAACCGATTAGGGAAATTATTAATCAGCCAGTAATTGCCAAGAAAATAAAAGAGAACATGGCCGATATTAAAATATCTATCACGGCGTTTAAAAATTCTGCCATTCTTAAGAATAAGGTTGTCTTCATAGATAAAACTAATAACGAAATTTCGGGATCTCATTTTTTAGCCTTTTATTTATATCCAAAAAGTTTTTATTCTGTTTCAATAAGCAAATATAGTGGCTACTATCATATAAGTGCAGGTGATAATCCTTGGAATAGAGCGCGAGGCCACGATATTAATATAGGAGAAATAATGACAAAATACGGCGGCGGCGGCCATAAGGGTATCGGTGGGACCGAGAAAAGATCTAAAGATGAAATTTTGAAAGTTGCCGATGAAGTTGTAAAATATTTAAATGCAAATGGATAAAAAATATTTGATTCATACCGACGGGGGATCGCGCGGTAATCCGGGGCCGGCGGCGATCGGTGTCGTTATAGAATCTGCCGACAAGAGTCTAAAGAAAGAATACGGTGAATATATAGGCGAAACCACAAACAACGAAGCCGAATATCGGGCTGTGATTTTCGCCTTGAAGAAATTAAAGCTATTGATTGGTAAGGATAAAGCGAGAGACGCGGTTATAGAAATGCACATGGATAGTGAGTTGGTTCAGCGCCAACTCACCGGAGAATATAAACTTAGCGATAGAAATATTCAGCAATTCTTTTTGGAAATCTGGAATCTAAAAATGGATTATGGTTCGGTAAGCTTCAGGCATATTCCGCGCGAAGAAAACCATGGTGCCGACCGCATGGTAAACTCGGCATTGGATAAAGAATTAAATAAGTTGCTCTAGGTCAGGTTTTGTGCTATAATGGTTTTGGCTTGGTAAATCGGGTGATTGCCCCGACGTTACGTCGGGGAGGAAAGTCCGAACACCGCTATTAAAAACAGCAAAGTGGCAGTGGCTAACGGCCACCGGATCTAAGATTGGCAATTCTTTCTCTTAAGAAAAGAGTGGCGAATCAAAGTCCAGGGAAATCCCGCATTTGCGGGACCCCGCTAGCACGTAAGTGCGTGGCGGTGGGTGGCACAGAGACTACTCCGAGCTCCCGACTATTCGTTGGGACTACGGGTGAAAAGGCCCCGAACGGGACCGCCCCATGGCGACATGGGTGCGCGCTAAACCCTGCCTGGTGCAAGTACAGCGTTTCCGCCTCATCGGTGGATTCGAAAAGTTCGTACGCTAGAGCTAACCAGTAATGGTTGGCCCAGATAAATAATTACACAGAGACAGAATTCGGCTTATAGATTTGCCAAGCCACTAAAAATCCGCCCAATGGGCGGATTTTTAGTGGCTTGAAAGAGTCCAGCTTTTATTGTATGGTTGTGCTTACTTTATGAAAAAAGGCGAACTTATATTTAGCGCACTATTATTGCCAGTAGATTTTGTAATGCTTGTCGCGGCGGGCATGGCGACTTATTTTTTGCGTACGCGCATACTGTCTGCGTTCAGGCCGGTGCTTTTTGAGTTTAATTTACCGCTCGAAAAATACCTGGTCCTTACGTTAGCCATATCATCAATTTTTATTATTTCTTACGCTATCTCCGGTTTATATAATCTTAGGAGTACTCGCAGTACGATCGAGGAATTTTTCCGCGTTGTAGTATCATCGTCAGCCGGTATCATGGCGGTAATAGTCTATATCTTCTTGAGGCAGGAGCTTTTTAATTCCAGATTCTTAGTTTTAGGCGCTTGGTTTTTAGCAATCGTTTTTGTTTCACTGGGACGGTTGATCATGCGCTATGTACAGCGACTGGTTATTTCGCGTTATAATTTTGGAACTCACAAAGTGATGGTAATAGGCGAGGATGACGTTACTGCCAGGATCGTCAACGGTATTAGAGCTAATCCGGCGTTCGGCTATCGAATCGTTAAACATTTAGCCAATCCCGAAGTAGCCGAGATAAAAGCAGTTATCGGTCCCGATCTTTTGAATCGAGGATCCTCGATTTCCGTTAACGGAAATCGGGACAATCCAGGCATAGACGAAGTGATTCTTGCCAATCCCAACTATCCGGCCGACAAGGTGCTTGAAATTATTGATTTTTGCCACGAGAATCATCTGACTTTCAAATTTGTACCCAATATCTTCCAGACGCTTACCGCCAACTTCGCTTTTGATGCTTTCGCCGGGGTACCCCTTATAGAATTACGTCGTACCGCTCTTGATGGCTGGGGCAAAATTACTAAGAGAGCTATTGATTCTTATCCTTTTCTAATGATACTTCCAGATCT